>CAZMQR010000049.1:0-11435 GCA_964568325.1 uncultured Chloracidobacterium sp.
GCTAGTTTTTACATAATCACTATTATCAGACGCTGCAACTCGCACGCTCCTGACGGAATGCCGTGCGTTACGATTCCCTAGCCCATCACATCTGCGTTTGGTACGATTGCCCCCTTGATACGGTATACATCGGTATCAGTATCGCGACATAGCAGATCGCGGCAATAAAGAAATTCACGGAGATACCGAAGTAGATCGAGATAAAGACAGCGAGAGCGGAACTGAGGACACCGAAGATCCCGTTCAATGCCCAGAACCAGGGCGTGTCGTCAGCGACCAGGGGCTTAAATATCCGCATTCCGGTCGGAAAGAAGCATCCCAGCATTATGCCCAACGGAAAGATCGTGAGAACACACAACAGAGCTTTAGTCGATATTGGCTCGGTGATCATTCGCTCGACGAGGGCCGAAAGGACGAACTTTTGTGCGACGATCATAACAGCTGTCAGAATCGGCAGAAGGTTCCACAATGTAGACCGAATATTTGGTAATCGATCACTTAGGAAACTGCCGACGCCGGTGCTTGCAATGATCGTAAATAGGAGGATGCCGAGAGCATAGACCGGATGCCCGAGGAAGACAGACAGTTTCTGGATCATGGCTATCTCAGCGAACATGAATCCGGCTCCTATCAAACAGAAATAGACGACGCCGATGCGCATTGCCCGTTTTGACACCGCATCCGTCCCTTTTGCCCTCGTCCCGATCCGCAGCGGGACGACGATCGTGACCAGGGCTAGACTCGCTAGACACAGGATGAGCCCGGCGAGCGTAATGGTCGCGATCAGGTTCCCTTTCAACACGCCAGCCTCCGTGTTGAAGGCAAAGCCTAAATGGTCCAGCCTAAGCATGTTGAAGAAATAAGGACTTTCGTCCGTTGCCGGCTCGTAGTTAACAACTGCGTCCCTGATCGAACGGTCTAGTTCCTCATCCGACTTTGAGTTTACGATGCTGCGCAAGATCGGATTCTCGGCATCGACGCCCGGCGCGGTAAGCAGGTTGAATTGCATTTCCACGCAGATCCGCTTTAGCGTCGCGACATCCTGCTCAGTAAAGGGTTCTTTGCTCAGCAGTAGTGTGGATACCTGGCCGGATGTTATCAGAGCTATATGCCGAGAAGGATCCTGGACTCGATTCTGCAAGAGCGACGCAACCGTGACGCTCAGCAGACGCCCTGCTTCACCCGAATTGTTCGGATTATACCAGCGGGAGACAGTGAAAATGCCATCGTCTTTAAGCCGACTATAGAAGACATTCCAGGCCTCTACCGTGTAAAGTCCATTCTCCGAGAGTGAGAATGCTCCCGCACCCGTCGCAGCCCATGTGTCGATCATCGACATCTGCAAAACGGAGAACCTCTCAACGGACCGTGTTAGATAACTTCGTGCCTCGTCGGCAACCAATCGCACCTTCTCGTTGTTGCCGAGCCCGGCAAAGTCTTTGAACTGATCCTTCTGCAATCCAATGAAGACCGGATTTACGTCGACGCCAAGCACACTTTCATGCCCGAAAAGCAATGCACTCTGAAGGTCGCGTCCACCGCCAACGCCAATGATCGCGGCTCCGCCTGATGGCCTGAGATAATAACCGATGTTCGTGACATCGTATCGCAGTCCCGTGAGGTCCGATGGCGTGTTGAACTGCCGGACAGCAGTGCCAGCATCGCCGTCGATATTCATCCAATACTGGAACACCTGCTCGTTTGGCAGCGTTGGGCTCGGCCCCCAATACAGGGGCGTTCCCCAACCGCCATGAAACACGACGACGCGCGAGAATGAATTCCATCTTTCCAGGAGCATCCAGTCGGCTGGCACGACCTTGCCTTTGGTGGTCAACTGATAAAGCCCGAACGACGTGGTGGACGTGACCGTGACAATGCCTGCGAGTACGACGGATAGAGCCAACAGGAGACGTCGGTGTGAGAACGTCTCACTGCCGTAGGCAAACACCAGTGCTGAGAACGCGCCGATGATCGCGCAGAGCAATACAATGCTCGGAGCGCTAAAGACCTCCAGGCCGGCGAGGACGAATAGACAGCCCAGGGCCGCACCGAGCAGATCGATCGCATACAACTTCCCTATCGGCAGGTCATATTTGGTCAGGATTATCGAGAGCGCGATGCCAGAATAGTAGAATGGTAACGTGCAAAGCGCAGTGATGAGCAACAACGAGAGCACAGGCATCAGCGAGTACTCCATGTTGATCGGGATCAGGCATAGCAGCAGCAACACCACGGGCAGGACGAAAGCGTAGCCCATACAAGCGCTTGCGACAGCATTGTTGGGGCCCTTGGCGCCGATCCGATCCTTCCGGAGAAAAACCGTCGTCGCACCGGCCGTCATCCCGAGCATTGCCGTCGAGATCGCAAAGAATGCCAAATAATACCAGGTGCTGACGCTGAACAGTCGGGAGAGCGTGATCTCGAGAGCGAGCGTCGTGAAAGCAATGAGAAACGTACCTAGATAAACGTTCATAGTTTGAGAACGGGGTGAACTGTTGTCCTGAACCAGAGTCGAAAGTGAGATTGACAAAAATCCCACCAGACTGCAAATCGGCGCCGTGATTTTGGGCGGCCTTCCCTTTTGACACCTCCGCCGCGAATGGCTAGAATGGTCATTTCGCCTAATCGCGGGAATATCAACTGTTACGAGGAGTTTTCATTTTGAGCAGCGGAAATTTTCTATTTACTTCTGAATCGGTTACCGAAGGACATCCTGACAAGATCGCCGATAACATCTCGGATGCGATCCTGGACGCGATAATCGAACAGGACCCAACGGCCCGCGTGGCTTGTGAGACGCTTGTGACCACGGGACTCGCAGTTGTAGCAGGTGAGATCACCACGACGGCCCAGGTCAACTACAAAACGATAATCCGTGACACGATCCATGAGATCGGCTACAACGATGCGGAATTCGGTTACGATTCGAATACTTGCAGCGTCATTGATGCCATTGGCACTCAATCCCCGGATATAGCTCAGGGCGTTGATACCGGTGGGGCTGGTGATCAGGGCCTAATGTTTGGATTTGCTTGTAACGAGACACCTGAGCTGATGCCGATGCCGATCCAGATGGCACACAATCTGACCCGCAAGCTTAGCGAGGTTCGGCGCGACGGCACCATTCCCTACCTGAGGCCGGACGGTAAATCGCAGGTGTCGATCGAATATCGCGACGGGCGGCCGTTTAGGGTCGAGGCGATAGTCATTTCGACGCAGACAGCTGACCTCGATATCGAAGACATTCGCTCTGACATCATGGAGCACGTCATCAAGCCCGTAATTCCAGCCGGAATGATAGACGATAACACTAAGTATCACATCAATCCGACCGGTAAGTTCGTGATCGGCGGCCCAATGGGCGATGCCGGTGTCACTGGACGTAAGATAATCGTTGACACGTATGGCGGCTATGCCCCGCACGGCGGTGGTGCTTTTTCTGGCAAGGATCCGACGAAGGTCGATCGCTCGGCGGCATATATGGCTCGCTATATAGCTAAGAATGTTGTCGCCGCAGGACTCGCCGATAAGTGTACTGTTCAGTTAGCTTACGCCATCGGAGTTGCGGAACCGGTTTCGGTTCTGGTTGACAGTCACGGCACCGGGACGATCGACGACGAACGCATTGCAGACATCGTTCGCGAGAACTTTACTCTGACGCCGAAAGCCATTATTGAAACGCTCGACCTGCGCCGTCCGATCTATAAGCAGACGGCACGTTTTGGGCACTTTGGCCGTGCGAATGATGAATTCTCCTGGGAGAAGACGGATAAGGCGGAGGCGCTTAGGACGTCGGCAGAAAAAGGCATCGGAACCAACGGCTAGAACGGTCTTAGCCTGCTAAATACTTATGACTTATGGCTGAATCAGCAATTTCAATGCAGTACGATATCAAGGACATCAACCTTGCTCCCCACGGCAAGCAGCGAATCGAATGGGCGGACCGCGAAATGCCCGTTCTGCGGCTCATTCGTGAGCGTTTTGAGGCTGAAAAGCCACTCAAGGGCGTCAAGATGGTCGCCTGTGCCCACATCACTACTGAAACGGCGAATCTGGCCAGGACATTCCAGGCGGGTGGGGCGGAGGCACTGCTCATCGCCTCGAATCCGCTCTCGACTCAGGATGATGTCGCAGCCTCGCTGGTTGCCGATTGGGGCATTCCGGTGATGGCTATAAAGGGTGAGTCCACAGAGACTTACGTTCGCCATGTTAAGGCGGCACTTGATACAAATCCGAACCTTATCATCGACGACGGTTCAGACGTCGTTGCCACGATGATCAAGGAAAAGCCCGAGCTGATCTCGAACCTGATCGGCACGACCGAAGAGACCACGACCGGCATCGTTCGGCTGAAGGCGATGGTAAACGCCGGCGTACTCACCTTCCCTTCCATCGCGGTAAACGACGCACAGACGAAGCATTTCTTTGATAATCGCTATGGGACGGGCCAGTCCACGCTAGACGGTATCATTCGCGCTACCAATATCTTGTTGGCAGGAAAGACTTTAGTGGTTGTCGGCTACGGCTGGTGCGGTAAGGGCGTGGCGATGCGGGCACGCGGCCTTGGGGCGAATGTCGTCGTCACTGAGATCGACCCGATCAAGGCGATCGAGGCCGTTATGGACGGGATGCGAGTGCTGCCGATGAAAGAAGCTGCCAAGATCGGCGATTTCTTCGTAACGGTCACCGGCAATCGCCATGTTATTGACCGCGAACACTTTGCGGCTATGAAGGACGGGGCGATAGTCTGCAACAGCGGCCATTTTGACCTCGAATTGAACCTCGACGCCCTTCGCGATATGTCGCAGCCGGCCGTCACACGGCGTCCGTTTGTCGAGGAATATCGCTCGAAAGACGACAGCAAGAGCGTGATCGTGCTCGGCGAAGGCCGCCTCATCAACCTCGCCGCCGCCGAAGGCCATCCTGCGAGCGTCATGGATATGTCGTTCGCCAACCAGGCACTGTCGGCCGAGTATCTTGTTAAAAACAAAGGCACTTTGCCCGCCGGCGTCCATGTCTTGCCGACTGAGGTCGATCAGGAGATCGCCAGCCTCAAACTTCGCGCAATGGGCGTTGGCATCGACGAGCTCACGCCGGAAATGCTCGAATATATGTCGAGCTGGGAAACGGGAACGTAAGGTCGCAGCACGTAGGCACTGAGAAGCGACAAGCAAGAGATCCGGTCTTCGCGCCGGATCTTTTTTTGTCTCGTTACCGTCCGTGGAATCAGAACCTAGCCCCGTCCATCGCTGCGATCCGATAGCTGTTCAATCAATACTTTCTATTCTCTTCCGGATAAAGGTGCTCAAGGGTGTCGGGCATTGCGGTGGATTCCATCTCGCCTTGGTAGGGGCGGAGGAGGGCTTCGTCGCCTTCGGTCAGCCAGAGTTTTTGTTCGTCGATGCCATTTAGGATCACTGGCATGGCTTTTTCGTGGATGGGGCGCATGAAATCGTTTGGCTCGGTGGTGAAAATTGCGAACGAATAACGCGTTTGGCGGTTGTCATAATAGCGGCTCCAGAGGCCGGCGAGGGCAATGGGGCCGCGGCCCTTTGTGAAGATCTCAACGGGCGGCAATCCCTTCCCTTTTATCGCCCACTCGTAAAAGCTGTCCACGGGAAAGACGCACCGCTGTCCTTTCGCCAGCAGGTCAGACCATGTGCGTTTGTCGTGCATGGTATCTACGCGGGCATTGAATGTCGGGTATTTTGTCTCAAATCGGCCGCTGCCGTCGCGTTGGCACCACCAGCGGGCGTGGATCGTCCGGACCTCGCCGTCCGAGCGACGTGCGACGATCCACGCGGGCTCGGTAGGCCTGAGATTGTGGCGCGGCTCAAACTCGTCGGGATAGAGCCAGCGATAGATCTTATCGCGATACTCGTCGATCTTGGCTTGGGTTACTCGTCCGCACATAAAGCGTCAATCTAACATATGATGATTCAATTCAGAACCGGAAGCGGTAGCGACCGGATTCTTCCTACAGACGCATGAAGAAAGGCGAAAGAATCCGGTCGCTACCGCTCGCGGTTCTGAATTGAGTGGCCAAAATGCAGAAGTTCCGCCCCTTACGGAGCGGAACTTTCTCTTTGAGAAGACCGGATGTCTGCTACAAAAGTTGAAAAATCAGCCTGGGAAGCCGATCTTGAGATCTCACTTCTTTGCCACACCTACGAGGTTAGCTGTCGGGCTGGGAACGAAAGAGTATCCCCTCATCTTGCGATGATTCGCCCCCGTTCTTGGCCGCAACGGGCCAAGTCATTGGGTCCCCCGCTCCCTGCATCGGCCGGGATTCGGTGATCGAATTTTCAACAATGAAATAATAGCAGTAATCGCCGGTTATTTCAAGGACTTTGATGCGCTGTGCCGCGTGTGGGTTGTTTCTGCGATCTCTGCATGAGACCTTGCTTTCATATTGTTCCACGCAGAGGACACGGAGAAAAAAGACGCAGAGGAACGCAGAGAGTTCAGCGGCCAGGATACAGTTGATATAGAAGCAGGTAAACAATAACACCCGTGATCGACACATAGAGCCAAATCGGAAAGACGAGGCGGGCCAGATTTCGGTGAGCGACGAAGCGGCCTTTTAGTGCGCGGCGGAGCGTCATTATTACTAACGGCGCGACAAGCGCGGCTAGGACCGTGTGGGACGTCAATATAGTGAAATAGATCGGCCGGATCAGGCCTTCGCCGGTGAATTTCGTCGGGCCGAGGCCGAAATAGTACGTCCGTATCGTGTGATGCGTGATATAGCTGATCAAAAACAGGGCGGAAATGCTGCTCGCGGCCAGCATACAGAAGCGATGAGCGTGAACGCGGCGTTTGAGGATAAATACAAAGCCCGTCAGCAGGAACAGCCCGCTAAGGCCATTGAGCGAGGCGTTGAAGTGAGGAAAGATATGGAGAATGTCCACTACTTCCAGAATCCCAGCAAAATAAACAATACGATCCACAGAGCTCCGACGACGTGCCAGTACCAGCCGACGACCTGAGCGGTGGAGCGGCGTCTGAGGAGTTCGTCCGCGATCGATGTCGGATTCCAGACGCGAAGCAGGATCGAGCCGAGGGCCGCAACGCCGCCGATCACATGGACGGCGTGCACGGCCGTCAGGATATAGAAAAAGCCCGCGTATGGATTCCCCGCGATGTAAAGACCGCGCCGAGTGAGTTCCAGCCACGCGAGGATCTGTGACGAGATGAATGCCGCACCGAGCACCGTCGTCGCTATGAACCAGCGTTTCGCGGCGGGCTGGTCGTTCCGCTCCGTTGCTCGCTTGCCAATGTGATAGGTGACGCTGCTCGCGAGGATGATCACGGTGCTCAGCCAGACCTGAATGGGCAAATCGAACGGTCGCCATTCGGCGACATTGTTTGTCGCGATGACAATGTAGGCAGCGATCAGTCCGCCAAATGTCATGATAACGACCAGCAGCAGAAAGCCCGTAAATATTCGTGATTTCTCGGGGGCAAACCGGTCTTCGGCGTCATCCTCGCCGGGCTTGTCGCCGCCCGGCCCGCCGGGGCCGCGACCGCCGCCGTCGCCGGGCTTGTTCGAGCCGCCGGTCCCTGAGGTCCGGCGCTGCTTAGGTTCATTGACGTCTTCGACAATGTCGGCGATCCCGATCTCCATCAGCGTTTGTCAGCGACCATCAGAATGAATAGCAGAGGAAGGTAAATGACGGAAGCAAGCAATAGGAACCTCGCCTGCGCGTTCGTTCGAGCGAGGGCGGCCCGGATACTGATGATCAGGAATGCAAGGCCAAGAATGGCCGCTCCGATCAGGAACACCATTCCCGAAACACCAAAAAAGAACGGAGCGAGGCTCACGGGCACGAGCATTATCGTGTAGAGGATTATCTGCCGCGCCGTGATACGCCCCGCAGGTTCGACCACCGGCAGCATCAGGATGCCGGCCTTGGCGTACTCGTCGCGATATAGCCATGCGATCGCGAGAAAGTGGGGGAATTGCCATAGATACTGCATTGCGAAAAGCGCCCACGCCATCATGCTTATCTCGCCCGTGGCCGCCGTCCAACCCATCAGCGGCGGCAATGCTCCGGGAACTGCACCGACTGCGGTCGAAATGCTCGTCCGAGTTTTCAGCGGCGTATAGACGAAGACGTATCCGACGATCACGGCAAGGCCAAGCAGTGCCGTAAGCTCGTTTACAGCAACAAGAAGGTAAAGCTCAGCGAGAACGCACTGGAGAATTCCGAATAGCAATGCCTCGATCGGCGTGATCGTCTTTGTCGGCAAAGGCCGCTCAGATGTGCGCCGCATGAGCCGGTCGATGTCGCGTTCCCAATACTGGTTAAGCGTCGCAACCCCAAAGGCCAGAAGCGCGATCGCGATCATCGCGTTGGCAAAAAGGACCCAGTCAAATGTGCCCAGCGAGCCGAGGTAAAACCCGGCCGCTGAGGTCAGGACAAGCAGCAGAGCGATCCGAGGCTTTGTAAGCTCTACGTAAGCCGCGATCCGGGCCCGCAGAGTGGCCGCCTTTTGCTCGTCCAGATTGGCTGTAATACTGTCCATCGATCAAAGAAACCGTAATTGTCAGAATAGCGTCTATCTACTCCATTTCAAAGCATCCTAGTATGACCTTTACAACGACCCACTATTTAGCAAATCTTATTTTTCGGCAAGTGACAAAGCAGAACCGCTAAGCTATTCTGAATGCGTAACATGTCCGCGTCTGAACAGACCATAGAACCCAATACCGCAGCACGGCCTAGAGCCCCGTTTTTGAATCGTGTTCTCGACTCCATTAGTTCGGTGCGCGTCGGCGTGGTCACGCTGTGTATCCTTGTTGTCCTTTCGATGGCGGGGATGATCATCCTGCAGCAGAATGTGCAGGGATTTGATGCATATTTTGTGTCGCTGACGCCGGCCGAGAGAATGGTATTCGGTGCTCTTGGACTGTTTGATATCTATCACAGCTGGTACTTCAACTTCGCCCTCCTGTTTCTCTCGCTGAACATTATTTTGGCCTCGATCGACCGTTTCCCTTCGGCTTGGAGTTACATCGCAAGGCCGAAGGTCAAGGGCACGAAAGGCTGGCTCTTCGGCCGGAAGGAGCACGAAACGCTTGGCCTCAAAATGAGCCTTGACGAAGCGGCTGCAAAGGTCGAAGGCCAGTTGAAGGCGGCCGGCATGAAGACGACGGTAACACGTGAGGCCGGCGCGACTTATGTTTTCGGAGAGAGCGGACGGATCAATCGATTAGGTGCATATATTGTTCACGTCTTTCTGCTCGTCCTTTTCCTAGGGCACTTCGTCGCCCTGACGACGGGCTTTGACGCCGATGTAAGGATGATCCCGGGAGGAAAGACCGATCAGATCGAGATGATCCAATTTGATCTCGACAAGAAGGAAAAGTTCAGCGTCAAACTTCCCTTCACGATGGAGTGCACCGATATCCAGCAGCGGCTCATCGATGAGCGGGTCGGGATCGATGTGAATAATACGCTTGACTGGCGTACGCAGATGAAGATTAGCGACCCGGCGTATGGCGACTTTCTCGCCGATGTGAGCCTTAATGCACCGGTCACATATCGCGGATATAGATTCTTTCAGGCACAGACGATACCGATCGGGCACGCCCGCGTGATCACACTCGAACTTACTCCGCAAAACGGCGGCAGTGTTGAACGAGTAACGATCAATCGTAATGGGAGTACCACGCTCGCAGACGGGACGACGGTCGAGTTTACTGATTTTATGCCCGATTTTACCATGGGCAGCGACGGCAATCCGGACACGCGCAGCGGGGATTATAACAATCCGGTCGCGATCCTGAATGTCACGCCGCCCGGCGGCGAGCGAACGCGTGTGTTCGCATTCAATCAGAAGCTGCCCGACAATGCGCCGGTCGCCGCGGCAAAGGCCGGCTATAAATGGCGGCTGACAGAATTTGAGAAATCGCCGATGGCCCACATTCTATCGATCAAGTACGACCCCTACAACGCATCATTTATCGCTTGGTATATTGGTGGGTTTGGACTGATCGGGGCACTGGGCTTTGTGTTCTTTCTCACGCACAAACGTGTGTGGGCAATGATAGAGAAGAAGGACGACGAAACGAGCGAGATACTCCTCGCAGGCGAGGCCAACCGCAACCATTTTGGATTTACGGACAAGTTCAAGACGATCGTTGAGGGCGTGAAGCCCGTCGACGAGGGCAGGTAGTTATGCAGGAACTGGACAGATTGGAAAACCGTGTGACCATAAGGTCGCTGCTGCCGGTGATCCTTGTGATCGTAGGCTCGTTTGCAATGCTGGCGATGCGCGTCCAGATGGGTGACCGTTTTATCTCGGACGGAGCGCTGATGATGCTTGCCCTCGCGTGCTACATTCTCGCCGCATTGTTCCAGTTGACCAATCTCTACGCGCCGTCGGCAATGGCGGAGAAGATCGGATACTTCGGCGCGGCCCTCGGTGTCTTTTTCAATTTCTCGAGTTGGCTCGTGCGTTGGGACGCGGCATACGATCATGAGATAGCGATCATGCGCGAAAGCGGAAATATGGCCAGCCCGTGGGTCTTTCGCTACATTCCTTTTGCCAACTTGTATGACCTCAGTCTTGCATTTGCGTTCGGTGCGGGCATTGCAACCCTTCTGTTCGCGCAGCGAAAGAGCTTTAGGATACTCAGCGCGTTCACGCTGCCGTTGGCGGCTTTGATCCTTGTGCTGGCGCGCTTTATCGGCGGCGAATTCATCGACCTGCCCCCGGTGCTCGATTCATACTGGCGGCCGATACACGTGGGCGTTGCGAGCCTTAGTTATGGCGTTGCGCTGGTGTGCTTTGGCGTCGCCGTGATCTATCTGCTCAAGGATCGCGTCAAGGTCGAGGCCATGGCTATTTGGTCGAGCATCTTCGGTATCGCTGTGATCGGAACGGTAAGCAAGTTTTCAGTATTCACAGAATTCGTCTATCGCGCCGGCCTCTTTGTGCCGAGCGAAGGTATGAAGAAGCCTTTCTCGGCCCCGTTTCGTCTGGAGGTCCCGATGGCGGGCCCGGCTTTGGCGATCGCTGGCATCTTGCTCGCCGCAGCTATAGTGGCGTTCCTTCTTTACCTTTATCAAAACAACGCAAAGGCAAAACCGATCGGCCACTGGCTGCTGCGCGCGGGCCTCGTCGCCCAGATCGTCTCGCTGGCTATCCTCGTCGCCGGTATCCGCTCAAATGACAACGTCCCGGCCCGTCTGAAAGCTCAGTTGGCTGCCGACCCGAACCAGTATGTCGTTGCCGGAATGGCAATGGCCGAAACCCAGAATCTTACCGTTCAGGAACTTCAGCAGATGACGCCGACACAGTACGAGCAAATGGCACGCTCGTATATTCAAATGAGCGGCGACAAGATGTTCCTGAGCCTCAACACAAATCCTGTCGAGGTCGCGGCGCTGATCACGGCGCTTGTCGCCACGCTGTTCGTCATTTTC
>CAZMQR010000050.1:0-11228 GCA_964568325.1 uncultured Chloracidobacterium sp.
TCGAAGTTTGGTTTGTCGGCGGTGACGATCGTTTTTGACGATTCGGTCGATACATACTTTGCGCGACAATTGGTGCTCGAACGCCTGTCGGACGCGCGCGAGCAAATTCCCGAAACCATCGGCTCGCCCGAAATGGGGCCGATCTCGACGGGCTTGGGCGAGATCTACCAATACGAACTCAGATCGACCGACGGAAGTTATGACGCGACGGCCCTCAGGACGATTCAGGATTGGAATGTGCAGCGTCAGTTGCTGGGCGTTCCCGGCGCGACCGAGATCAACAGCTTTGGCGGCAAAGAGAAGCAATATCAGGTTCGCCTCGATCCCGAAAAGCTGCAATCATACGGCCTTACGCTGCGCGAAGTTTTCGCGTCCGTCGCCGCGAATAACGCGAACGTCGGCGGCGCATATATCGAGAAAGGCTCCGAGCAGTATCTGCTACGCGGCATCGGACTCGTCGAAAAGAGCGAAGACATCGAGAACATTGTCGTAAAGACGGGCAAGGAAGGCGTTCCGGTTTATGTCCGCGACGTGGCCGAAGTTGTCCAGGGCGCGACCGTTCGGCAAGGCGCGGTGACGGCGAATGGCGAAGGCGAGATCGTCGCCGGCATCGTGCTGATGCTCAAAGGCGAAAATTCGCGCACCGTCGTCGAGCGCGTAAAGGAACGCGTCGAACAGATCAGAAAATCTCTGCCGAACGGCGTCGAGCTTATTCCGTTTTACGACCGCACGGAGTTGGTCGACCGCACGATAAAAACCGTCGCGACAAACCTCATCGAAGGCGCGTTGCTCGTCGTTATCGTTTTGATCGTGCTGCTCGGAAATTGGCGTGGCGCTCTGCTTGTCGCAACGGTGATTCCGCTGTCGATGCTTTTTGCGGCGATCATGATGCGCATCTTCAATGTATCTGGAAATCTGATGAGTCTCGGCTCGCTCGATTTCGGTTTGATCGTCGATGGCGCGGTGATCGTTGTTGAAAACGCCGTCCGTCGTCGCGCCGAAGCGCAACGCGAAGGGTCGAGCGAACCGGCGACGCGCACGATCCTCGAAGCCTGTCTCGAAGTCGGACGGCCCGTTGTCTTTGCCGTCGCGATCATCACGATCGTTTACCTGCCGATACTGAGTTTGTCGGGCATCGAGGGCAAGATGTTCATCCCAATGGCGCTGACGGTGGTGTTTGCGTTGATCGGCTCGCTGATCTTGTCGTTGACGTATGTTCCCGCCGCGATGACCTACATCCTTCGCGGACGCGTTGCAGAAAAAGAAAGTCCGGTGATCCGCTGGGCAAAGAAAGTTTACGTTGCGGCGCTCGATCTTATCCTGCGTAACCGTTGGCCGTCCGCGGTGGCGGCGATGGCGTTGGTCGTTTTCAGCATTGCGTTGTTCCCTTTCTTAGGCTCCGAGTTTATCCCTCGACTCGACGAAGGCTCGCTGGCGGTGCAGATACAACAACTGCCGAGCGTCTCGCTGACGCAATCGCTGAACACGGTGACCGACGCGGAAAAAGTTTTGCGAGAATTTCCCGAAGTAACAAAGGTCATATCAAAGACCGGTCGCGCCGAGGTCGCAACCGATCCGATGAGCATCGATCTCACCGATGTTTATATCGAGCTAAAGCCGCCGGGCGAGTGGACAACCGCGACGACCCGCGAGGAGCTTGTCGAAAAGATGTCACACGCGCTCGAAGAAAAAGTCCCGTCTGCCGTCTTTAGTTTCTCGCAGCCGATCGAACTGCGCGTTTCCGAGCTTATCTCCGGCGTCCGCTCCGACGTGGCGATAAAATTGTTCGGCGACGATCTTGAAACCCTAAAAGAAAAGGGCGACGAGATCGTCAAAGCCGTTTCCAAAGTTCGCGGAGCCGAAGACGTAAAGGCCGAAGCGACGTCCGGTTTGCCGCAAATGCAGATCAAACCCGACCGCTCGGCAATCGCTCGCTACGGCCTGAATGTCGAAGACGTCAACGACCTGATCGAATCGATCGTCGCCGGCAAACAGGCCGGCATCGTTTATGAAGGCGAGCAGCGTTTCAGTCTCGTCGTTCGTCTGAACGAAGAAGCGGGAAAGAATATCGAGTCGATAAAAAACCTTTTGCTGACTTCGCCGGGCGGTTCGCGCGTTCCTCTTGCGCAGGTCGCCGAGATAAAAGTTATCGACGCGGCTGCGCAGATCTCACGCGAGGACACGCGGCGAAGGATCGGCGTCGAGCTTAACGTTCGCGGTCGCGACATCGGTTCGTTCGTCGCCGAAGCGCAGGATCGCATTGAAAAAGATGTTCGGCTTCCGCCCGGATACTATCTGAAGTGGGGCGGCCAGTTTGAAAATCTCGAACGCGCGACGTCGCGTCTGTTGATCGTCGTCCCCGTAGCTTTGTTCCTGATTTTTGTCCTGCTGTTCACTACATTCAATTCCGTGAAACAAGCGGCGTTGATCTACACGAGCATCCCGCTCGCCGCGGTTGGCGGCATCCTCGCGTTGTTCGTCACGGGAATGCCGTTCTCGATCTCGGCTGGTGTCGGCTTTATTGCGCTGTTCGGCGTCGCTGTCTTGGATGGCGTGGTGATGGTAAGTTACATAAATCATCTGCGCGACGAAGGCCGCTCGGTCGCGCGTGCCGTTCGCGAAGGCGCCGAGGCGCGTCTGCGTCCGATCCTGATGACGGCGCTCGTGGCGACCCTCGGTTTTGTCCCGATGGCGATCTCAACCGGCGCCGGAGCCGAGGTTCAACGGCCACTCGCGACAGTCGTGATCGGCGGACTTCTCCTCTCGACCGTTTTAAAACTCCTATGTCTGCCGATGCTTTACGCCTGGTTCGAGCGCGACGAGGAAGGGGAATTTGAAGGAGTGTAACACATGAAATTGATCGTTGCCGTCGTCAGGCCTATTGTTATCGACCGGCTTGTCATTGCGTTTGAGGACCTCGAGAATTTTCCAGGTGTGACTATCACCGACAGCGAGGGCTTTGGCCAACGTGTCAAAACGCCTGACGACGCGATCGCGCCGCTTCGGCCGAACAAGCGTCTTGAGATCGTGTGTACCGATGAGATGGCTGAGCCTATTGTCGAAGCCATCAGACAACGTGCGAGCACGGGCCGAAAGGGCGACGGCATAGTCATGGTCCTGAAACTCGAGGAATCGAAACTGATCTGACCGGCAATTGTACGAAACAAGACGCTTTTCCCCGTCACACGACGTGATGAGAGACGAACCTGAATTCTCCCGCCGACATAACTCTGTTCATAATATCGGTAATATACGGTTGAAATCCTCCGGTTTGTGATAACATTTTCTTCTCAAACCTATAAGGAATGATGAAGGCGGCAGCCACAGCTCCGTTGGTAGAAGAGACTGCGATGGATAAGTTTGTAGTTCGCGGCGGGCGACCGCTGCATGGAAAGATCGAGATCGGCGGGGCAAAGAATTCGGCCCTGCCATGTTTAGCGGCGACGCTGCTATCGAGCGATACGGTAACGCTCCACAACGTGCCGTATGTGAAGGACCTCATCACGCAGCGACGGCTGCTCGAAGACCTCGGCGCTACGGTGCTGACGCCGGAACTGCGAACGCACAAGATCACGGCAAAGAATGTCGAGATCTTCGAGGCACCGTATCACCTTGTCAAGACGATGCGCGCGAGCGTGCTGGCCCTCGGGCCGCTGCTCGGCCGGTTTGGCAAGGCAAAGGTCAGCCTGCCCGGCGGCTGCGCTATCGGGACTAGGCCGATAGACCTGCATCTGAAGGCGTTTGAGCAGCTCGGGGCAGAGGTCTCGCTTGAATCCGGCGATGTTGTGGCGCGTGCACCAAAGGGGCGGCTTACCGGCAGCACGGTCGATTTTGAAAAGGTCACGGTAACCGGCACCGAGAACGTTATGATGGCCGCTGCGCTGGCCGATGGCCGCACGACCATCCGAAACGCCGCCGAGGAGCCTGAGATCGAGGACCTCGCGGAGTTGATGAACAAAATGGGTGCCCGCATCCGCGGGGCCGGAACGTCAACTATCGAGATCGACGGCGTCGAGGCGATGGGCAGTGCGGAGCATACGATCATTCCCGATCGTATCGAGACAGGGACGTTCCTCGTGGCCGCCGCGATCACGAACGGCGAACTCGAGGTCAAGAATTGCCGGCCCGATCATCTGGTCGCTGTTATCGACCACCTTCGCTCGGCCGGCGTCGAGATCGATGAGGTTAACCAGAGCACGCTGCTTGTTCGGCGTTCGTCGAGTGGGCTAAAGGCCAGGGACGTGACGACCGAGCCGCATCCGCACTTTCCCACCGATATGCAGGCCCAATACATGGCCCTGATGACGCAGGCTGAGGGCGAATCGCAGGTCGTCGAGACGATATTCGAGAACCGCTTTATGCATGCGTCAGAGTTGATCCGCATGGGAGCCGACATTGCTATCTCGGGCAACACGGCTATTGTTCACGGGCCACGGAAACTGATGGGAGCTCCTATCATTGCATCCGACCTGCGCGCGTCCGCGTCGCTCGTGCTGGCAGCCCTGTGTGCCGAGGGCGAGACGACCATCGACCGGGTTTATCACATCGATCGCGGCTACGAGACGATCGTCCGCAAGTTCCGATCGCTCGGAGCTGATATCGAACGCATCAAGGCGGACCTTGATTCCGTGTCCGAAGAGACGGCGGCATAATACGAAGGTTTGCCAACCCCAGGCCGTGTGATTTAATCAAAGTTACAGACCGATGAGCGAAAAAGACTGTATCTTTTGCAAGATCGCCGACGGCCGGCTGCCGTCAACACTTGTATTCGAGGACGATCGCTGCCTCGCATTTAACGATCTTACCCCGCAGGCGCCGACGCACATCCTTATCATCCCGCGCGTCCACCTTGACTCGCTAGACAAGACTGAAGAGGAACACGGGCCGATGCTCGGCCACCTGCTTACGACCGCGGCCGACATCGCTCGCGGCCTCGGCTTTGCAGACGAAGGCTATCGCATCGTGATAAATACCAATGCAAACGGCGGCCAGACCGTCTTTCATCTGCACGTACACCTGTTGGCCGGGCGGCCGTTCGTTTTTCCGCCCGGATGATCGAATCTATGAGAGAGTTTTGCAGCATTGTGCTCCTTCTTGGCCTGTTGATCTCAGTAGGCTGTGGGTCAAGGCCGGGCAATACAGACGCCTCGAATGCGAACGCGAATGCCGAGTCGCAGTTTGCCCATATAACTGACGCAAATGTTGCCCTCGCCGAGGGAAAACGTCTGCTCGACGAGAACCAGACCGAACTGGCCATCCAGGCCCTGCAGCAGGCGGTAACTCTCGACCCCGAACTCGCCGAAGGCTATTTTCAGCTTGGCATCGCGTATTCGCTATACGAGATGCAGCTCGAACGAAGCGGCGCGGCGACCGGGCCCGCAAATGCTAAGCCAAACTCACAAAAGGCATTTGAGAGAGCCGTTACGGCTTATAAGAAGTGGGTGGAGGCAAATCCTAAGGATGATGTGGCTTTCTTCAATCTGGGCCGAACATACGCGAAGCTGCTCAAGGATGAAGAGGCAGAAGATGCCTTTCGCCAGGCCGTGAAGCTCAAGCCGGACGACAGCGAGTACCAGATGGAACTCGGCACGAGCCTAATTCGCCTCGCCAAGTATCACGAGGCATTGGGGGCCCTCAAGAAAGCCCTTGAACTCGACCCGTCAAACTCCCGAGCGGAAGAATTGATCGAGGACGCCGAGGCGGGACGCCAGCGCGTAAGCTACGTCGGCCCGCAGAACTCCAACGCCAACGCTAACAAGGCGGCCAACGCTAACGCCAATGTAGATGCAAATTCCAACTCGAACAGCACAGCACGGCCGGCGAATGCCAACACCCGCTCCACGCGAGAGGCCAATACACGGCCGCCGGTAAAGCCTGCAAACAAAGCCCACTGATGCGTCGAAAGAACACACCTCGCCGATCAAGTGTGTCAACTTGACATCCTGCGGCAGAAAGGACACAGTGTCTTTGTCCCCTGAACGATGCAGCAAGACCGGCAAACAACGGCACTATCGACTGAACGCAAGCTCAGCATGCAGCAAGCTCGTGAGGCGATCATCGAACGCCTCGCCCGCGACCTGCCAACCGATATTGACCTCGAACGCTTTCTCAACGTCGTCGTATCTGAGATCGGGCGAATGCTCAGCGCCGACCGCTGTGACCTGCTGCAACTCTCTGACGGCGAGGAACTCGTCATCAGCCATGAATGGCGCAGCGACCGAGGTGTCCCCAAGAGCCAGGGCACGACGATCCCGTTTGACGCAGGAAAGCTGGCAGAGCGGCTCGATCTGACGAGGCCGATCAGGGTCAATGACATCTCAAAGGCAAAGGACGCCACCCTGAAGTTCTTTGCAAAGGCCCTCGGCACACGCTCGCTGTTGATAATCCCGATCATCCAGAACGGCCGCGTGCTTGGCCTGATGGGCCTGCACGACACGCGAAAGCCGCGCGTATGGCTCGACGAAGAGGTAGCCTTTCTGGAATCGATCGCCCGCCAGCTCGCCATCGGCTATCAATACACCAAGCTGTATGTCACGCAGGAGCAGGAGACACGGCGGACCAACGCACTTCTCGAGATCGCAAATACGCTCAACTCGCATTCGGACTTTAATGAGGTCGCCGAAGGCGTGATCGAAAGGGCTATCAATCTGGTCGGCGCTGATTATGGTGCTCTTGGCGTCCTTGATGAGACGGGCAAGCGCATCTCGCTTGCGACCTTCAAAGCCGCAGAAGGCATCAAGCTGGGCCGAATGCTTAGGCTTATCGAACAGCACAACAAATCGCTCGACATCGATACCTTCTCGGCCCTCGGCGACCTGCTTCGTGACGGCAAAACGCTGCGGTTGGCAGATTCACAGCTGCCATTGCCGATACGCATCTTTTTTAACACGCAGCTCAAGGGTAAGGCCGCTCTCGTCACGCCCGTTCACGTTGCCGGCCGCGCGTTCGGATTGTTAGGGTTCGTTTGGAGCAAAGAAGGCACGTTTGCCGATCATGACATTGCCCTGATCGAGGGCATTTCTGACCAGATCGGGACAGCGCTCGAACGTGACCAGCTATCGACCGAGGTGATGCGGCTGCGCAGTGTTCTCCACCGGCACAGCGAGCTTGTCGGCCAGGCACCCGCGATACGCCGGGCAATCGAACTCGGACTGAATGTTGCCGATACATCTACGACAGTGCTCGTCACAGGCGAATCGGGCACAGGCAAGGAGTTGATCGCGAACCTTATCCATTACAACTCGGGCCGCGAGAACAAGCCATTCGTCAAGATCAATTGCGGAGCGATCCCGGAAACGCTTCTTGAATCTGAACTCTTCGGGCACGAGAAAGGAGCGTTCACCGACGCACGCGAACAGCGTCAGGGCCGATTTGAAGAGGCCGACGGCGGCACACTCTTTCTCGACGAGATCGGCGAGATGTCGCTGCAGGCCCAGGTCCGCCTGCTGCGTGTGCTGCAGGATGGCGAATTTACGCGGATCGGCGGCAAAAAGGTCATCAAGGCGGACGTCCGCGTGATCGCGGCGACCAATAGCGACCTCGAACAGGCGATCGTCGCGGGCTCTTTCCGAAAAGATCTGTTTTACCGACTCTCGGTCTTCCCGATCTCTCTACCGCCGCTGCGCGAGCGGATCGAGGACATTCATCTGCTGGTGATACACTTTCTCGACAGCTATAAGGAAAAGACGGGCCGCTTCGTATCGGGCATTTCGAAGGAAGCGATGAAGGCCCTCGTCAATTACGACTGGCCCGGCAACGTCCGTGAACTCGAAAATGCCATCGAGCGGGCCGTGATCATTGCTTCGGGCCGCCAGATCGAGGCCGATGACCTGCCTGAGGCCATCTCCCGCGTCGAACTCGGCGCCGCGGCCAACGCTCGGCATGAACGCGCTCTTGCGGCAGGCACGGGACGTGAATTTGCGATCCGTCTCGATCTGCCGTCAGCGATGGACGAAATCGAACAGCAGGTGATCGAGGCAACCCTGGCATATACCGACGGCGACAAATCGTCGGCCGCGCGGTTGCTGAATATCGGCCGTAAAACGCTCTACCGAAAGCTCGAACAATACGAGGCTGGCGAACCCTAACCAAAATATATGTCTGAAGTAAGCATTCAGTGGCTCACGACGGGTTTCTTTGTGCTGTGCTTTGTCGCAGCGATCATTATGGAGATCATTTGGCTCGTTCGGCGAGGCTGGACCCAGACACCAAGAGCGGTCGCATTCGTGGCCTTTAGCGATACGATCGCCTTGTGCGTCGGGTTTTTCGTCCCATTCGTTATCATCGGGACGATCATTGCGCTTGCGTGGAGCGGCGATATCGAGAAGGTTTCCGGCGGCGATGCAACGCTGTGGGCGGCGATTGCGGTAGCGGCCCTCTTCCCTCCGTTATTCCTGTTCCTTGTTAAGCGTTTGTTCCTAAAGGTGTTCCACATACGAACGGGACGTGAGGCATGGCTTTATTCGCTCGCGGTCACATTGCTCTCGATGGCGGTTTCGTTCATCCCACCGGTCATTTTTTACTATGTGATGCGAGCGATCTTCAGGAACTAGATGGATGTAATAGTCGGCACCGCCGGCCATATCGACCACGGCAAGACAGCGCTCGTCAAGGCCTTGACCGGTACCGACGCCGATCGGCTGCCTGAAGAGAAACGTCGCGGGATCACTGTCGATCTCGGTTTTGCCGAACTCACCGTCGGGGATATCCGTTTTGGATTTATCGATGTGCCGGGTCACGAACGCTTCGTCCGCAACATGCTCGCGGGCGCAAGCGGTATCGACATTGCCCTGCTTGTCATCGCCGCCGATGACGGCGTGATGCCACAGACAAGGGAGCACTTTGACATATGCCGGCTCCTCGGCGTCAGCTTCGGCGTCGTTGCGATCACAAAGTCGGACCTTGCGGATGCCGACACGATCGAGCTGGCCAGGTTCGACGCAGCCGAGCTTGTCGCCGGTTCGTTTCTCGATGGTGCTCCGATGGTCAACGTCAGTTCGCGAACCGGTGAAGGCATCGAGGAACTGAAGATAGCCCTAAAGAACGCAGCCGCGAAGCGCTCGCCGTCGCCGCTTATCGCTCGCCTGCCGATCGATAGGAGCTTTTCGATGAAGGGTTTTGGCACAGTGGTCACGGGGACGCTTGCTTCCGGCACGATCAGTGAGGGAGACGAAATGGATCTGCTGCCCACAGGCCGACGGGTGCGTGTGCGCGGCCTCCAATCTTACGGGGCGAGCGTTTCATCGGTGTCAGCCGGACAGCGTGTCGCGGTGAATCTCTCGGGTGTAGAGCGGTCAGAAGTAACGCGCGGGATGATGCTCTCGGCCGCGGGCGTCCTGCAGCCCACACAGATCATCGATGCTCGCCTTGAGGTCCTTGCGGACGCAATACGACCGATCCGCTCACGGCAGCGCGTCCGGCTGCATTGCGGGACAGCCGAGGTTCTGGCCCGGGTCAAGGTGCTCGACGGCTCGGGCGAGATCGCACCGAGCGATGATGCCATCGTTCAGCTAACCCTCGAAACGCCCATCACGGTGGTGCCCGGCGAACGGTTTATCATCCGTAAATACTCGCCACCGTCAACTATCGGCGGCGGAATCGCAATCGATAATTCACCGCCTCGGCATCGAATGCGGGACTTTGGGACTGTCGTCGCCGGACTGCGCCGGCTGGCCGCGGCCGAGGGAATGGCTGAGCGACTTGCACTCATCATCGACGCATCGGGAAAGCGAGGCCTGACGATCGGCGATCTTCAGGCCCGGACCGGCTGGCAAGGTCAGGCCGTGATCGAGGCGCTGGAACAAAGTATTGTGTCCGGCGTGGTCGTGGACGCTTCCGGCGTCCTCGTCGCGGCAAGCGTCCTTACCGAGTTGAGATCTGCCGCAGCCGCGGCCATCGATGCATTTCACCGAAACCGGCCGCTGGCACGCGGGCTCGCACGCGAGGAATTGCGCGAAACGGTGTTTCACGGCGCACCTGACAATGTCTTTCAAACCGCAATTGAACAGCTTACCGCCGCCGGAACGGTAATCGCGCTAGGCGACCTGCTCCGTTCGGCCTCGTTCCGTACCGAACTGTCCGCGAAAGAACAAAGCGCAACCGACGCGATACTCTCGGCCCTCGTGGCCGCAAGGCTTGAGGTGCCACGGATAAGCGAAGTCCTTGCCACTGTGGCAAGCAGCACACGAACATCACCGGCCGAGGCCTCGCACCTCCTGCGGTTACTCGTTGAGGATGGAGCCGTCGTTAAGGTAACGGATGACCTCTATTTCGGCGGCGACGCCTTGGCCGAGCTAACCGAGCGAATAAGGCGATCTGCGGAGACGAGCCAAGACCGATCGATCGACGTAGCCCGTTTCAAAGAACTTGCGAAAGTTTCGCGAAAATATGCTATACCTCTACTCGAATATTTTGACCGTGAAAAGGTGACTGTCCGCCGTGGCGACGGCCGCGTGATCCTATGATGAGAAAGTTCCTTACGGCGTATTGGAGAGACCTGATAATGGCCAATTATGAGGTCGAGCCGTCGCTGCTCGCGTCGCGCGTGCCTCGTGGGACGGAACTCGACCTGAATGACGGCAGGTGTTTCGTCTCGCTCGTCGGATTTATGTTCCTGGATACGAGGGTCCTCGGCCTGCCGATACCGTTTCACGTCAATTTCGAGGAGGTCAACCTGCGCTACTATGTAAAACGCGAGACGGATGACGAGATACGTCGCGGCGTGTGCTTTATCAAGGAGATCGTCCCGCGGTTTGCTATCGCAGCGGTTGCCCGCTCGATCTACGGTGAGCCGTACGAGTGCTGGCAGATGTCACACGACAGGACCGACGCGGCCGTATCATATGGCTGGACGCGGCAAGGCGTCGCAAACCGCCTGAGCGTTGACATCGATGAACACTTCGGCGTCCCGCCTGGAGGATCGCACGGCGAATTCATCATCGAGCATTATTGGGGCTACACACAGCGACGCGGCACGCGAGTTGATGAATACCGTGTTGAACATCCGAAGTGGGAACTGTTCTCGACAAAGAACGAGATGATCGATGTAGATTTTGCAGGGACATATGGCGAGGAGTTTGGCTTTCTCCGTGACGAAACGCCGTATTCGATCCTGCTTGCGAGAGGGTCGGAGGTAGCGGTTTACAAGGGCAAGTCCATCTACTAATGGCGATCATCGGCATCATCGCAGTATCAAGGGACCTCGCCATCGGCCGCGATGGCCGCCTGCC
>CAZMQR010000051.1:0-11227 GCA_964568325.1 uncultured Chloracidobacterium sp.
GCAAACGCAAGCACAGGCCGCGAGAATTCGAAATTTTCAAAGAACACAAAGGCGAGCATCGTCCCCAATGCCGCGCCGTTTGAAACGCCCAACAAGTAGGGCTCAGCCAGCGGATTCCGCAGCAGCGACTGCAGCCCCGCACCCGCGACCGCCAGGCTCGCCCCTACGCAGGCTCCGAGCAATATCCTGGGAATTCGGATATCCAACAAGATCGACCGTTGCTGCTCGGTCATATCAAATATCGACACCCGCTCCGCACCGAGCATCGCAGCGGCTAGGAGCACGACTGCGAGAAGCAATAAGAGCCCGCCGCCTACGAGCACATAATTGCGTTTCGGATCGTTTCTGCTTGGTCTCTTCAGATAAGTTGCCACTAGCTTTAGCTAGTGGTTAAGTTCAAACAGGCATCTTGGGCTTTTGCCCAATTTCGGCTAAAGCCGGTCTATTTTCAGCCTCGATCCACTAGCTAAAGCTAGTGGCAACTGATTTACCAAGCTTCTCCGGGTGCAGAAACTTCGCGATCTGCTCCAACGCATCGACCAGCCTAGGCCCGGGCCGCGATAACAAATCGGCGTTTATCTTATACACGCGGCCGCTTTTCACCGCCGGAGAGTTGCGAAAGACCTCGTTCGGGCCCTCGTTGTCCGGGCTCTCGGAGATAATTATCACGTCCGGCTCGAGAGCAATGGCGGTTTCCTTGCTCAATTTTGGATATGCCGTCTCGACATCGGCTGTAACGGATCGGCCGCCCGCCTTTTCGACCAGGACGTTAAGAAATGATCCTTTCCCGACAGTAAACAGCGGCTCGCGCGATATCTGGACAAAGACGCCTAACTGCTTTTCGCCTCTGACATTGTCCTGCACTGCCCCGAGGCGGCGTTTTAACTCAGGCAGCATTTGCCCTACGCGTTCGGTCGTGCCGAATAGGCCGCCGAGCTTGCCAAGATCATCGATAACGTCATCGAAAGACTTTGGGTTTGTGACATAAACCGCAATTCCGTTGTCAGCGAGCGTCTGCGTAAACACCTCGATCTGTGACGCGGTCGAGACGAAAACGACGTCGGGCTTTAGCGCGATGATCGACTCCATGTTCGGCGTCATCGTGTCACCGATCTTGGGTATCGCCTTGGCTTCCTCGGGATAATTGCAAAATGTCGTGACGCCGACCAGACGGTCGCCGGCACCGACGGCGAAGATATTCTCCGTCACGCTCGGCGCCGTGCTGACAATACGAGTGATGTTGACAGGGAGCGTGACCGACCTGCCGAGATCATCGATCACAGTCCGTGTTGCAACGCCCGGGCGCTCACTGCTGACGACCGGCCGCTGACAACTGACCGAAAGAAGGCCCGCCACCAGGAGGGTAAGGACAGCTATTTTACTCTTCCACTCTTTCACTTTTCGAACAAAGAAAAAACCCTGTTTTTCGCGTCATTAACGCGGAAAACAGGGCGTACCTTGTTTGCCTGCGATGTTTTGACGCGAAACATCTCTCTTGGCAATAAGTGTCCGATCAGGTTGCCCGGCTATACGGTGACGCGATCGCGCGGGACTTTCACCCGCTTCCCCTATCGAACACTATTTACTCAAAGAACCGAACAGGAATTATTACGCCTCACAGGGCGCAAGTCAAATCAGCCTCGGCCTTACGGAATATACTTCTTCGGTATCGGCGTATCCGATACCAGGCCAAAATTCGCCTGTTGGAATCCGGCCGTGCTTCGGTTGATATACCACATACCGCCGCGATATACGGCGACATCGTCGCGCCCGTCGCCGTCATAGTCGCCGGGAACGGGAACGTCGCCGTTTGTGCCCCATTGTGCTCCGACGAACTGGCCGTTCGTACTATTCAACCGATACCAGAAGCCCTCAGACGGACGGAACACCGCGACGTCCTCCTTGTTGTCACCATCATAATCGGCGTGGACCGGCATATCGCCATTCTGGCCAAAGCCTACGGTGAAGAATCCGCCGGTGCTGTTCGCACGGAACCACACGCCTGTCGAAGGCCTGAAAACCGCTAGGTCATCGAGGCCGTCGCCGTCATAATCGCCCGCAACCGGCAGATCGCCAATCTGGCCAAACTGCGATGAGCCATATTGGCTGTTACCGCTATTCTGCCAATACCAAGTGCCTTCGGACGGCCGAAATACGACGACATCGTCCTTCTGATCGCCGTCACGGTCGCCGGCCTGCGGAATGTCACCGGTCGTTCCGAAGCTCGTTTGGACAAAGGCCCCGTTGCTGCTGTTTAGCCTGAACCACGTGCCGTTTGAAGGCCGCCATACGGCGATATCCGTTTTACCGTCGGCGTCAAAGTCGCCCGGCGTCGGAATGTCTTCGGCCGTTCCAAATTGCGTGCCCAGGAAGCCTTGTGTAGAGCGATCGAGATACCAATCGCCGTTACTCGGCCGATAGACGGAAACATCCGACTTGCCGTCGCCGTCAAAATCTGCCCGTGACTTAACCGTCGTCGCGGTGCAGGTAAAACTGCCCGAAACGATAATGGAGTCAACATTCCATCCACCGCCCGCAGGAGCCGTATTGTCGTCGGCGCCAAAGCGAAATCGTAACTGGACGTTCTGTCCGGCAGCAGAGGCCGGCAATCTCGCGATCGTCGTCATGTATCCGCCCGAGTTTCCGGTCCAGGCCGGCCGATTTGCGATCGGATTATTGGTCCCGCCCCCAAGCGAGCCGTTATACCCGTTTTGAACAAATGCTCCGCCTGCCGTCAGGATGTCCTGGAACGGCCCGCCCGCGACGCTCACTTCAAGCAAGCCGCCGTCCCAGCCGTCTTCGGTGTTATACCTGTTCCTGAATGTCACGAGAGCCGCCGGCGAACTGATCGCCAGGGCCGGTGTCGTGAGGTCCGTCCCGCCACCGACCGATGTCGGGTCGGCCGCGAAGGCCGAATTAATGCCGGTATCAGGATTGGTCGCTGTAGTTACAAAATTGATGCCGCCCGCGACCGGCGTTGCCGTCCAGCCTGCCGGGAAATTCGGTGCCGTTACACCGTCAAAATTCTCAGTGGCCGTCGTCGTCGGAGCTCCGATCACGATCGTGCGTGAAAACTGGACGACGCCTATATTGTTATCGCCCGTGAAGTTCAGCGTCAGGACGCTGCCGCACGGTGTATTTCCCGGTACCGTGTATGAAATATTTTGCGACACGGTCGTTCCGCTTGCGATGGGCCCGTAATTGGCCGAACCGCCGCCGGCGACCATCAACGTCATGGACGTCACCGGCACGCCCGTCGCATTGCTGATCGGAACCGTGAGCGTGACCTGCTCGCCGGGCTCAGGGAAACCGTTGTTGTTGCCGGGCGCATCCGATACGGTCATCGCGGGCGATTGGGTCACGTTCGGAAGAGCGAAGGACTCGGTGACACGAGTCGAACCGCCGCTGCCATTGACCAGAACGGCAGCATTGGCGCCAACGCCTCTGAGAGCGAAACCTGCCCACACATCGCGAACATCCGCATCCGCTTCGGGAGCACGCGAGCTCGCCTGGGCAGCCGCGAGGATCGCATCGCGTTCGGTAACGAAGGTCGGCCCCAACGGCGCCAGCTTCATTCCATCCATTACTAATTGCAGCGTCTTGCGGTTGCCAGCCTCCCAGCCAAGCCGGGCGACAAACTTAGCGCGAACTTCCCACAGCGTCGTGCTCCAAACCTCGCCCTGGTTATGCACCTGATCGGCGGTGCCCGTAAACCGCGGAGCATACGCACCATCGCTGAGATTCATCTGCGTCGAATCCACATCGGCGAATGTCAGCGGATTGTGCGGCCGGTTGTTCGGGCCGCCGGTAAAAGCCATCACTGCCTTTGGAAAGCGGCGGATGCCGTAATAGTAATTGTTCACGCCGGGGCCGCTCAGATATGTGTCGTAGCTGCCGGTAGAGTAGATGCCGTTGATCGGATCGGACGCCTGGCTCAGCATAGCGTGGCCAAAGAAATCGCCCCAGCCCTCGCCCATGCCGCCGGACTGTTGGGTCGAGAGGCCTGAACCGTTGCCGTGCAGGCGGTTTGACGTGCCGTGCGTCAGCTCGTGAATCACAACATCGGCGTCAAGGTTGCCGTCGATGTCCGGGTTTGGCGCGGTCCAGAGATACATCTGCATGCGGCCGCGGCCGCCATCTGCCGGCGTCGAAAAGTTTGCATTGTTTGTCCCCGACGAATCTTGCCCCTCGCCGCGGACACGGTCGTTCCCATTGCCCTGGCCCGTAAAGTTCACCTGCTGAAAGTTACGAGCAGCTTCGGTAAATCCAAGCCGATAGGCCTCATCGTGATACCAGTTGGTAATATAGAACAGTTGCGTGATCGTCCCCTGCTGGAACGCCGATCCGGGATAGGTCTGCGGCACCGCAACCGGGGCCTCACCTGTGTTCGTGTTCGGATCAAAGGGGCTGTAAGTGAACGAGAACAGGCGAGTCGGGCTGGTCGCCTCGCTGTTCGCATCGACGCCGTCCGACCCGTCGCGGTCTATGCCGGCCTGGACGTTGTTTCCGTCGGTTTTTGTCCCGCCATCCGTGATCCAGCCGTTGTTATTGAATGTGTACGGTGCCTCATTACCGATCCGTGTGATGGTGGATCGCGCAAGGGCGGGACCTTGGGTGCCATTCGGCGATGTCGGGCCCGGTGTCATCGGGAACGGATTGTCGGCAACCTGTATCATCGCATTCGGATTGGCATAAACCTCATATGTTGCCGCCTGCGTCTGATCGGCTGTGATGTTCTTACGCCAGAGCATTGTTCCGGTTTGGGCATCGACGATCACATAAAACGCATTGACGGGCTGCCAGATCAGGACTCGCCAGGCAGGCACGGCCACGCCCGGCTCGGTCGGAAAATACATCTTTTCGGCCGTCGTTGCCGAATCACCGGTCCCAAATGTTGCCTTAATCTCGGTCGAGTCGGCTGCATTGAATCGGAGGTCCAAACGCGAGCCGTCGTTGTTGATGAACGCCGCTGCTTGCTTGACGGCCCTCAACGGATCGCCAAAATCGGTCGATAGCGAGCCGTAAGCGAGCGCCGGCGCGAGGTTATTGATCACCCGAACCATCTCACCTTGCTTGGTAAATCCCGCCTTGACCTCACCGCGAAATACGGGAATGCCGTTGATCTCCTGCTCAAGCACCACGAATGACAGGTTGCCGTCAGGATTTGTGTAATCCGCGGTCACCTTGAGAGCGTCGATCTGCTCGTCGGTCGCTCCGACCAATTCGGTGTTCTGCTTGAGAAACTCGGTGAGGATACGCGGCCGTTGGATCGCCGTCGGAGCCGTCAGAAACACGCGTCCCAATTGCACGTCCGGGCCTATCACCTCCGGGATGCGGATGTCGTCGTTATAAACGATCTTTAACGACGGGACGGTTTGTCTCAACGCTGCCTCGCCGCGGACGAAGGCATCTCGCACGTCGGCGACATCGGATGCATTCTTACCGACCGTGCCGCGAAAAGTGGCGATCTGGCCGGCTTTTGCCTTATCAGCACGGATGTCGTAATTCGGCAATTCGGGCACTTGGCTCGAGGTGCGTTCGATCAGGCCGCTGGCAGCACGCGAACGCCACTGAAACGGGACCGACAAGACCAGCGCGACCGCGGCCAGAACAATGATGGTAAGCAACGCAGAGCGATTTGAATTCAATGTCATGATTCGGGATAACCTCAGGAAACTATTAAGATAGGTGAAACGAGAATTGTCCCAAATGGACACTCGCAAGTCAACGAAATGGCAGCTAAAAAAGCAGCGAAACCGGCAGGCGTCTCGCATGAGGCCGTCTTCGGGCCCGACGGGGTTATTTCGCAGTTTCACGACCAGTACGAGCACCGCCTCGGCCAGATCGAAATGGCTGCCGCCATCAGCCGCGCATTCTCGGAAAAAAAGCACCTGATCGTCGAGGCCGGAACCGGCACGGGAAAAACGCTGGCGTATCTGGTGCCTGCGATCGAGGAAGCGATAGCCCGCAATAAACGGATCATCGTCTCGACCGGCACCAAAAACCTTCAGGAACAGTTGATGGAAAAGGACATTCCGTTCCTGCAGCGCGTTTTTCCAAAAAAATTCACAGCCGCATATATGAAGGGCCGCTCAAACTATGCGTGCCTCTACCGTATAGCCAAGTCGGACGATCAACCGATCCTCGACGGTATCGACGAGATCGACCATTTTCGAGAGGTCCGCGAATGGGCCCGTTCGAGCCCGACCGGCGACCGCGCCGAACTGACATATCTGCCAGAGAACCTCTCGTTTTGGAGCCGCGTGAACGCCAAAAGCGAGACATGCATCGGCCAGAAGTGCCCTGATTTCGAACCGTGCTACATCACGCGAATGCGTGCCCGGGCCGAGACGGCTGAGATCGTTATCGTCAATCACCACTTGTTCTTCGCCGACCTGAGCGTGCGAGGCAACCAGTTTGGAAAGGTCATTCCTGATTACGGCGCGGTCATCTTTGACGAAGCTCATTTGATCGAGGATATCGCGGCGGACTATTTCGGCTGTCAGGTCTCTAACTATCAACTCGACGAGATCGTGCGAGACGCCGACAGGCTGCCGATACCTGATGCGATCTCTAACTCGGCGATCATGCGTTCGTGCGCACGTGTCATCGGCTTCGCCGAACAATTTTGGTTGAATTTTCGGCAGGGACGCGGCATGGAAGGCCGTTTCCCTCTCGATGAGAACGCCGCCGTGGAGTTTGTAGAAGGTGGCGAAACGCGGCCGTCGCCGCTTGGCGAGGCCTTTGACGCCCTTGACGACGGGCTGAAACGGCTCGACTCTGAGATCGACGTTTACTCCGAAAAGATCCCCGAGGCTGAGTCGGTCGTCCGCCGGATCCGGCAGGCACGATTCGATCTGGCATTCATCGTCGGACAGCGCGACGGCAATTTTGTTTACTGGCTCGAACGTCGCGGACGGGGCGTCTTTCTGCAGGCTTCACCTGTCGATGTCTCGGCCCTGCTTACCGAAAAGCTTTTTGACAAGGTCGAAACGTGCGTCCTGACCTCGGCAACACTCGCGACGAAGTCGAGTTTCAATTTTATCCGCGACCGTCTGGGCCTGGCCGCCGGCAAGACGAACACGCTCATCGCCCCGTCGTCATTTGACTACGAGAATCAGGCGATCCTGTATTTGCCAAAGGCTATGCCTGATCCACGCTCGCCCGAATTCACACCGATGGCAGCAACTGAGATCGTGCGGATACTCGGGGCAACGCGCGGACATGCCTTTGTCCTGTGCACGAGTAATCAATCCATGACGGCACTCTACGAGTTGGTCCGCTCGAGGATCGATTATCCCTGCCTGGTGCAGGGGTCGATGTCGAAGGCGGGCCTGCTGGATCGTTTTCGATCGACGCCGAACGCCGTGCTGTTTGCAACGCAGAGCTTCTGGCAAGGCGTCGATGTGCGGGGCGAACAGCTCTCATGCGTGATCATCGACAAGCTGCCCTTCGCCGTGCCGAGTGATCCGCTCGTGGCCGCCCGCAGTCGATTTATCGACGAGAACGGCGGCCGGTCATTCACCGATTACAGTGTGCCGCAGGCGATCATCGCGTTGAAGCAAGGCATCGGCAGGCTGATCAGAAGCCGCACCGACCGAGGAGCGATCGTCGTGCTCGATCCACGATTGCGGACGAAGGGCTACGGCCGCGATTTCCTGGCGAGCTTGCCGCGAATGCGGATAACGAGTGAGATCGATGACTTCGAAGACGTCTTGCAAAAATGAGCTGTCCACCGATCCAATCGTGATAAAATGGGTGGAAAAGAGGTATTCGGCCATGGCAACACCTGTAATTGATGAGATAGTAGCGAAAGCGGAAGCGCTGGAGACCTCTGAGATCGACCTGCTCATCGATCGTTTAAAGCAGAAGCGATTCAAATCGGCATCGAACAAAAAAAACGGTGACGGGAATGGATCGGTTCATCCAAACACGATCTGGATAAAAGAGAACAAGCACAAATACCCCGGCCATTATGTTGCTCTCAAGGACGGTGTGCTTGTAGCCGTCGGCCGCACCATCAAGGAAGCTCACCTTGCCTCGAAGGCGAACGGCGTAGACAATCCCCTCCTGCACTACATTTTTCCGAAGGGCTATGAACCTTGGGCAGGATGGTGATCGATGGGCTTTCAACTCTCATTCGATCACCTCGTCGAATACGATTCTGGCCAGCCTGGTATTTCGATTGAAGTTCAACTAAGTGTTGGCTCCTACACCACTCGAATTCCAGCGAAAGTCGACACGGGATCGGATAGCTGCGTCTTCTCACGTCAATGCGGTATCGACCTCGGCTTGGAAGTCGAGGCGGGTGAACCGCAGCGATTTAGAACGGCGACGGGTTCATTCAAGGCCTACGGTCACACAGTCACCTTAGAAACAGCGGGTTTCGAGTTCGATTCGACGGTGTATTTCGCGGCGGAAGAAGCGTTCGAGCGGAATGTACTTGGTCGCTTCGGCTGGCTTGACCGAGTGATTGTTGGGATCGACGACTATGACGGGAATCTCTATCTCAGCCAGCACCCATGAAGCCTCACGGAAATCCGATAACAGACGGGACGATCCTGATCCATGCAGTCTTTTCTACCCGGAAACAATTGCCCCTGATAACGCCCCAAATCGAGCCACTTCTTTACGATAGGATCTCTAAGATCCTTTTTGACGAGTGCTACTCCCCGGCTCTGATGATCGGCGGCGGTCCGGAGCATGTTCACATCCTGTACGTAAGTGCTCGGGACAGGAGCGTCGATTTCATCATCAACAGAGTCAAGAACAATACGGCTGTCTTCATCAAAAAGTGGCTCCCCGATTTTGATTGGCAAGAATCGTATGCGGCCGTGACAGTTAGCCGGTCGAGCGATGAGATCGAGAAGGACTATATTCGTCGGCAAAAAGAGGTTCATGAGAGCCTGACTTACAAAGACGAGTTCCGAAACTTTCTGGACGAAAATGGAATCGCGTATGATGAAGAAGGTCTTTGGGATTAGTTATGACTGCGTTTTACGAAGTAATGATCGAGCGCAACTTCTCATCCGCACATCAACTGCGCGGCTATAAGGGAAAGTGCGAGAACCTGCACGGGCACAACTACAAGGTCGAGATCTATGCTCGCGGTGAGGAACTGAACAACATCGGCCTGCTGATCGACTTTGGCGAACTGAAAGATGCGGCGGATGAGATAGTTAAATACCTCGACCACCGCAACATCAACGAGCTGCCGCCGTTCGACGAGGAACTCAATCCTTCTGCCGAGAATCTTGCCAGGTACTTTCTCGAATACCTGAATACGCGCGTTGCCGACGAACGCGTAAAGGTGCACAAGGTGCGATGCTTTGAGACGCCAACGAGCGTCGCCACCTATTCGATCACTTGACCCTGAAGGTCTTACTCCCTGTCGCCGAACAGGACGTCCCATCACTGCATGTAACAGTGACCGTCACCGACAGATCGACCGTACCGGCCTTTGTTGTTTCGAGCGTGAGTATCTTTGCGGTGCTAATGCCTCCGACGATCTTATACGTCGCGGTGCTTCCGGCTCCAACCGACCATGCATAGTCTATCTTCACGACGCTGCATTGATTGCCATTGCAGGCCGCATTCTTCATGTTCGGCTCGAACGAGTGCTGCCATCCACCTTTAACTTGCTTAGTCCCTGCAGTAATGATCTGCGGGTTTGCAAACTCACATACGCATTTGCATTTCACTTCATTCCCGACAGGCTGCGGGTTGCCTTGCACTGTTGCAGTTACGCTAAAGGCCCCGGTTGATGTTCCAACCAGCGTGAAGTCCCTCACGAAGGTCCCGGCCTGTGAAACATCGCCGGGTGCGATGTTGATGTCCTGCTGATTGCCGCCCTGTGTGTTCGCATTCCCCGTCGTGACAATACGAACCGGCACATTGCGTTTCTCACCCTTCAGCCCTTTTATCTCCATGTGCACCTTCGTTTCTTCACCGCTCTTGAGCTTGGTCTTTGGCGACGTCAACTGAACACTCAGGATCCGCACCTGTCCGGACGTGGTCTTGCCATTATCAGTAGCGCTCACCTGCACTGGCCCAGTCAGGTTCCCCGGAGTCCTAAGGATCAACTTTCTCCGTGACTCAGCGAGTATCACGGCCTGTTGAGATCCGATCGTGCCTAGCGTGTTGGACGAATTGCCATCAAACGGGCCCGATATCGGCAATGGATGACCTGTCTGTGCAAACGGAGGGATGTTTGGGTCCGTCGTGGTTAATACGCCTGCAGGCTGCAGCGGCACCTTCTTCGTGATCGTATTGCGGCCGGGCTCGATCAGCGAGACATTTATCACCCGACCTAGCTGGTCAAAAACGTGTGGTAGCACAAACGAGCGCAATGCAGAGCAGGGATCGCACACGGGCACCTTTTGCCCATCGCCGAGGTCGATAACGACGCCCGTCAGCGTCTCGGCGTTCGGTGAGTTATCTTGTACATATCCCGCCTTCGGTTCGGCTATTACCGTCCCTGAGATCGTATCGCCCGCCACCATATCGTCCGGCAGATAAACCGTTACCTTCGCTTGAGGAAGATCAAAGACGACATTCGTCAGGCCTGACGCGGTCGAGACCGCACCCGTATTCGCTGCTGGGTCCGCGGCATCTGAGCTACACCCGTCTGTCGCTTTACATCCGTCATTCTCCTTTCCAATTCGGTTGTGGTCCTTATCCGTCCACCACCATTTATTGATCTCCAGATCGCCTGTTTTCGCCTCGGCCTTGACTTTGACCTTCCCGCCGTTGGCAACCGACCCCTCAGACAGATCGATCGTATTGCTGCCGGCCTCACCTCCGTCATCAACCTTGTCAAATGCTTCCGGATCCTGGCTGATGACCTTTGCCTGCCGGTTGTATTTTATGTGCAGATCATATGCCGTCTTGCCCGTCTTGTTCTCGAATGTATGGCCCAGCGTGCCGACCTTTGCCATTGAAAAAGAACCCATTAAAAGTATCGCCGCGACCGGGAGCAGTCGGACCACCGTCAAAATATGTGTCTTCATCGTTTCATTCCTCCAAAAAACATTCCATGAAACCTGAAATGCCCGGTCTCCTTCCCGCTTGTAAATTCAGTCACTCTTTATCACGAAACGGCTCAGAAGAAAGTGATGTAGATCACATTTTGCGAAAAAAAAGAAGCTCCGGATGAAGCTTCCTTTCGTTTCTAAATGGTCGGGGCGAGAGGATTTGAACCTCCGACCTCACGGTCCCGAACCGTGCG
>CAZMQR010000052.1:0-11212 GCA_964568325.1 uncultured Chloracidobacterium sp.
TTGGGAACTTTCTCAGCCGGGCAATATCCTTCGCGTATTCGAACGTGGCGGAAAGCGTCGCCTCGAGGTCGGACTGCCCGATAAGGAAGAGGAGAACGGTAAGCCCGACAAAGGCCTCAGCCCTCGCGGGCTCGGAACGAATAACCGGACCGATCCGGTCTATTTGGGCCTGCAGAAGACACGCCTACTCGATCCAACTTCAAATTTTCTCGGGACGAACGATCAGGCGGGCGATTACCGCTCGTCCGGCTGCAGCAGTTGTCACGTGGTTTACGCAAACGATACAAGTGCGGTCGCATCAGGCCCGTATGCGGCTAATGGGAATGGCGGATTTTCGGCCTCGGCCGATGAAAAGATCCCTCGCCGCGAGTCGGGCCATCCGATCAAACACCAGTTCACATCGCAGATACCTACGCAGCAGTGCATGACGTGCCATATGCATCCGGGCACCAACATGGTCGCGACCTACCTCGGCCGCATGTGGTGGGACAACGAATCGGACGGCAAGATGATGTATCCGCAAGACAGGCAGATCGATCCAAGCGAAGCTGATAAGGCCCGGAAACTCGACAAGAATCCCGAGGCCGCCTCGCTCAGAGGGCTGTGGTCTGACTCTGCCTTTCTGGCGAATTCCGGAACGGCTGAGTTCAACAGTAAGCTCTCTCGGGTCCAGTTTGCCGACAGCCATGGACACGGATGGCTCTTTAAGAATGTCTACAAAAAGGATCGCAAAGGAAATCTCCTTGACGCCAATGACCAGATCGTTCTCCCGGGTGATCCCGAGAAATGGAACAAGGCCGTGCATCTGCAAGACATCCACGCCGAGAAAGGTATGCATTGTGTGGACTGCCACTTCCGGCAGGACAGCCACGGCGACGGTATTCTCTATAATGAACCTCGCGCCGCGATAGAGATAGGCTGCGTGGACTGCCACGGTTCGATCAAAGCGAAGGCAAATGCGATCACCAGTGGCCCGGCAGCGGCACCGCCATCCAAAGGTGAGCTAAGCCAACGCGAACGAGCTAACAAACCTCTGATAGGCCGCGATCTGACGCGCCTTCGATTCCGCTCGCCGGACGGGCGCCGTCTGCCGGTGCTCGAGGTGCTGACCGCGGCAACGGCCCGTAACAAGAAATGTACCGACGAAAAAGGCGGCCCCGTCGCGCTCAAGGCCGGCGACATCGTCCAGAACGCCATCGTCGAGGCGGGCAAGTGCTGGAAAGTAACCCAGACGATTGATACGGTAACGCCAGGCAACGCGGATTATAACGAGAAGTCTGCCTACGCCAAGACGATGCAGCGTGACAATGCAACATGGGGCGATGCGACGGCCGGTGATGAGCGTCTGGCCCATCGTGACAGCAGCATGACCTGCTACACATGCCACACTGCGTGGGTAACGAGCTGTTTTGGCTGCCATCTCTCGATGGAGGCGAACAGCAAGATGCCGAACAGGCATTTTGAAGGCGGCAATTCGCGCAATTTCACGACGTACAATTTCCAGGTCCTGCGCGACGATATTTTCATGCTTGGCAAAGATGGCACTGTCACCGGGCATCAGGTCGCTCCGGTCGCGTCGCGGTCGGCGATCATGGTGAGTTCGCGCAACCAGAACCGTGAATGGATCTATCACCAGCAGCAGACGATATCCGCAGAGGGCTTTAACGGTCAAGCGTTCAATACGCATGTGCCGCATACGGTCCGCGGAAAAGAAACGCAGACGTGCTCAGATTGTCACGTTTCAAAGGACAACGACAATAACGCGTGGCTCGCCCAGGTGATGCTGCAAGGGACGAACTTTGTTAACTTTATGGGTCGCTACGTTTATGTTGCGGCCGGGCAATCGCTTGAGGCCGTTGCGGTCACCGAACACGAGGAACCGCAGGCTGTATATGGCAGCACGCTCCACAAGCTCGCCTATAAGGACGACTACGAAGATTTCATCCGCGACGGACGTCAGCTCGATGAGGTCTATGAGAACAAAGGTCGGCCTGAGGCCCTGCAGGTACAGGTGCGCGGCGAATATGCATATGTTGCGGCCGGAAAAGGTGGCCTGCGAATTTATGATGTCGCTCAGATCGATCACAAGGGCTTCTCCGAAAGGATCGTGACCGCTCCGGTGTCTCCGCTCGGCCAGAAGTTTCATGTCGATACAAAGTATGCGACAGCCGTCGCCGCTCCTTCTACACTCGCGGTAGACCCGACGCGGTGGCGAACCGTGCGAAAAGATGATGGCACCCTGAAACAGGTCCCGCCGGACGAGGCCATCCGGCTTAATGCCGAGGCTCAGGCAGCCGGCAAACCGTCGCCTGCGGTCAATGAGGAAGGGCCGATCCATCCCTTGTACGGATATCTTTACGTCGCCGACCGTGAGGAGGGCCTGATACTCGTCGGGGCCGGCACGCTCCTCGACGGTGACCCGCGAAACAACTTTCTCAAGCGTGCACTCACCTTTAATCCGAATGGAGCGTTGACGGGAGCTAATAACATCACGCTCGCGGGAAACTTCGCCTACATCACGACCGATCGCGAGCTGGCCATCGTGGATCTTTCTACACCGCTCAAGCCTAAGCTCACGGCACGGGTCGCATTGAATCATCCAAAAGCAATTGCGATCCAATTCCTGTATGCGTTCGTGGTCGACGGCGACGGGTTCAAGGTGGTAGACATCCGGGAACTTCAGTCGAACGGCCGGGCGAGCCTACTCGAGGGCGCTACCGTTCCTCTTCGAGACGCTCACGATGTATATGTGGCCCGCACATACGCGTATGTCGCAAATGGGGCCGAGGGCATTGCGATCATCGATATTGAACGGCCAGGGCAGCCAAGACTCGACCAGACGTTCAATGCGGACGGCACGATCAACGATGCCCATGCCGTCAAGGTCGCGATGACAAATGCCAGCCTGTTCGGATATGTCGCTGACGGAAAGAACGGCCTCAAGGTGCTGCAGTTGACCGACCCTGAGACAATGCCCAATTACGCCGGATTCAGCCCGAGGCCCGAGCCGCGACTGATCGCAACCTTCAAGACGAAGGGTGAAGCCCTCAATATCTCAAAGCCGCTCGACCGAGACCGCGCGGTCGACGAGAGCGGCAATCAGATCGCCGTCTTTGGCCGCCGAGGAGCAAGGCCTTTCAATTTTGAAGAGGTCATGCGGATGCTTCGTACCGATAGCGGAAGCGGAGATTTCTTTACTGTTTCGGACGAGCCAGTCAGGTAGCGGTTATTTGATCGTTATCCCGATCGATTCAAGGAATCGGTTTGGGCGTTCTCCGCCGATCAGAGCAAAGACGCAATCGTTCGGGATGGTCGCGATCTCCTGCTTTGTCCGAACGTGTTCAATTACAACCTCACCTTCGCTCATCTCTTTGATACCGGCACCGAAGCGTAGATCGATCAGCCCGTCGGTAGCACACTTATATAGGTGTAGCTTATTGCCAAACTTGACGGTTGGGGCGAGTGCTTCGCGCACGAGTAGCGTTACTCGGTTCATGTCCGCATCCGAACGCGGCGAGATGTCGGAACCGTCACGCACAGCGACGAGATCGACCGCGGCCTCGACGGCGACATTGCCGCCGCCGACTATCACGATGTTACGGCCGCGAAAGGCCATCGGATCAGAAAGGCTGTAGATGACCTTGGGCTGCTCTCGGCCATCGATCTTGACCTTCGTCTCCTCATTTGGCAGTCGGAGTTTGTTCGGAGCACCGCGGAGGCCGATCGCGATCACGACACGCCGGGCGGTATAGGTTCGAGAGGTCTTCTCATTGCCCCGCTCGGTCGTTACCGTAAAGTAGTCGCCTTCGGGAGAACGAACCACTGCCTTGCAGCTCTCGTGTTCGTTCACGCGGACGCCTTTGTCGGCGAGGGCTCCAAGCCACACGTCGAGTATGTTCTCTCGCTGGTCGCCGGGGATCTTAGTTGCCAGTTGCTCGGCGACTGCCTCTGAGAATTCCGCGACCAACTCATTCTGTCTCGGGAGGAATTGGGATGAGAAGGTTGCTGCCAGATCGCCGGAACCGCTTGACCTCAGAAATTCGGTGATCCTTTTCTTCAGCTCCTTCTCGACCTTTTCGGTCAACCGCTCTGAGATCTCAGCACGCAGCGAATGTGGAACGTCGGCGATCACGCGAGCGTAAACCGCCGGCGACGCGGAATGGATGATCGCAGCCAGCTGATCCCCGATAGCAGCCAGCCCCCGCTCGTCGTCGGCAACCTCAGTATTGCCGTACTTCGCCTGAGCAAGGCCCAGGCCGGCCACCGGCAGCCCGCCGGACCAGTCCTTAGTGTCAGGCTTAAAGAAAATATACTTGCCTTTCGGATACAGATCGATCGTCGAGAGAATGTTGTTTTGCTCCAGTGCGATATATCGCAAGCCGAGATCCGCTGCTGAGGCTGCGGCCGAAGCGCCACCGGGACCCATCCCGACGATCGCGACATCATACTCAGCCCGAGGCTCGGGAGCGGAATCGGTCAGTTCTGACCTGATATTTTCAACGACCTCTGCACCCTCCTTGACCGCATTCTTGATCAAGGGCACGCCTGAAACGTCGCCGATAATATAGCAGCCCGCAACGTTGGTCTCATACGTTGAGCCGTCACGTGTCGGAGTCGGCAGAGAACGGATCTCTTTAGTTGTGTTGATAATGATGCACGCTTTTGGATTGACCGGACACTCGGCCTGACAGGCAGTGTCCTCCATGCACAGATCCGGAGCAACAGCAGCCGCCGTTCCGCCAACGATCGCCAACACATCGTGCGGACAGGCGTCAACGCAAGCCTGACAGCCAATACAGCGTTCGGAAAAGATAACCGGATGCGGATAGTCCGGCCCGCGGTATTTGTCGAGGCCTAGCTCGCCAAGCTCCTCAGGCGTGAGCGTGCGTATTGTGGGTCGAGCCGCGTCGCTGTCGCTCCGCCTGAAGATACCAAACGCACGGGCCGCGTCCTTGGCCAGGACAATGAAACCGACAACGACAGAAACAAGGCCGATACTCAACCAGCCGACGACCGACAGCCCGCCATAGGTCGCGCGCGATGCGGCGGCGGCGCCCGTGTTGATCCAAACCAGCAACGCCAGCAGAGCAAAACATATAAAGATGTGGAATGCTCGCATCTTATTCCTTTTGGCCGAGGAGCTTGGCCGATACCGCATCATTGCGGCGCTTTAGGGCCTCATCCGAGAGGAATTCGCTCCAGCGGCCGCTGCTGTAAGGATGCTGCACGTGACACGAAATACAGTTTGCCTGCCCCGCCGGAAAGCGTTTATCGCGGCTTGTATCGTTGGCGGCGTTCATGTGGCACGCAGCACATGTCTCGCGCGGCGTCACGCGATCGATCGGCTCGAAGCTCTTGTGACATGTCGAGCATGATACGAGGCCAAACTTGTCACCTGCCAAGCCCTCCGGTACTTTGAGTCGCGCGACGTGAACGATGTGAAAATGGCGGCTGATCCGGTTCTGATCATCCTTGTCACCGGTGGCCGGGGCATTGACCTCGGGAATTGCATCGGCCTCTTCACGATAGAGGCCCTGCCACGTCCATTTCGCTTCCGAGGCAGGATACCCGTATGATCCGTCATGTGCCGTCCTAACGGTCCTGCCGTTGTAGCTGTTCTTATTAATGTCGTTATGGCACTGGGCACAACTCAATATCGCCGAGCCATTAAGCGAATAGTCCTGACCCTGATGCTCTTTGTGGCAAACCGTGCACGTGATCCCGGCTTCCTCATGGGCCTTCGTATTCGACGCATGAAACTGCTCGGCGGTATGGCATCGAATGCACGCATTCTCCATCGGCTGACTGGACGAATGACAAGTCGTGCATGAATTCTTGTTCGCGCCGGTCGCGATCATCCGCTCATTTGAATCGGTCGCGTGCGGGTTCGCAAGTGGTTTTGGAGCATAGGCCTGCGGGTACCTGTAGTACGCAAAGACAGCGATCACGCCGACAACAAGGAACGCCCAGACAAAAAGGCCCACTGCCCACGGACGCCGCAGGTCACGTGTCGGGCGCCAGTTGAACATTGCCTTTCCGGGGATCGGCACGGCCGTCGGCCTCAGCCTTGTGCCCCAGTCTTCCTTCTCTCGTGTCCGTTTATCCCAAAACGCATCGAGTACGCCCCCGCTGTCGCCCTCACCGGCGGGTGCAGGAGCACCTTTGAATGCTCCTGGCTCGGCTGCAACGCCCGCCACAGCCCTCTGCGGACGGAGCACGATCTCCTCGCCCATGCGTGATACTTCTATGATGAACGGGCCGATCTGGATGATATCGCCGTCGGCTAGCACATCGCTCTTTTGCGGCCCGAGCGAACGGCCGTTCAGCGTCAGGACATTGGCCTTCGAGAGATTGACGAGCGAATATTTGCCGCCTTGAAAATTGATGCCGGCGTGGATGCGCGACACTGTGCTGTCATCGAGACTGATCTCGCAGCTCGCGAGCCGGCCAAGATAAACCGCATCCTTCGCGAACGGGCGCGAGCGTCCGTCCGCGGTAATGACAATGAATTTTCCGTTCTCCGTCGCCATTCTATCTCACGTTGAAGTAAACGGCCTGAATGATGTGGACCACCATCAACATCAGCATCAACGCCGTAAACAGGACATGCGGAGCGAGCCATAGCTTCAATAGCTGGTGCAGATAGATCAGCGCATCGACCCGCCTAAGCGTCGCCGCATTCTCGACCGCCTCCATCAGCTTCGCGCTATCGAGCCGGGACATACCCTCCGATTCCTCACTAAATCCCTGACGGGCCGATGCCAGCATCGCCGGCAGGTCCTCTCGACTCAAATACTGTCTAAACAAATAACGCAGGCCCAGGAAACGCCGCCGCACCTTCGTCTCGATCAGTCGACGAAGCCTGCCTTCGCCGGCCTCATCAGCAGCACGGATCAACTCTGCTCGCAGCTCATCGCGGCGTGCCTCGAGATCTTCGACCAACAGCGGCTCGCGCTCGATCTTTGTCATAAACCGCGGAACGACCAAATAACATAACGCCCCGAAGAGCCCGGATGCGATCACGAGGTCAAACGAGATCATCAATAGTGTGGTCAGCATGCCACCGGATCGTGTTCCTCCGTGGATCAGGAGCAACACCCCGGCGATCACCCCGACATAAATGTGCGAGATCATCCAATAGCGCAGCGCACCGGCGCGTCGACGATAGATCTGCTTTCTCAGCGGATACAGCATTACCCAGACGATTCCTGCGAGGCCCGCCAGGCCTGTCGCCCAGCGCATCGTAAGCCACGAGCCCTCGATGATGGCCGTATCCTGCGAGAACCTGATAGTCGCCCACGCTGCGGCCGCACCGAGCACAACAATCGCAATGCCGAGCAGCATATGCAATGCCCGGGCCCTGCCGTCCGCCCTGTGGATGTTTACTCCGATGGCATGCGTCTTTGTTCGCTGGATGAGGCCAAGAGCCAGATTGACCTCATCAAAATACTCACGCGGATTTACGCGAAGCAGCGCGCCGGTTGGACAATTTTCCTCGCAAGAGTAGGCCGCGGTTGCGGCTCCAGGTGGATTCAGGTCCGTTCCCTTGCACAGATTGCATTTGACAGCAACGAGGTTCTCGGTTTGCGTGACCGGTGGCGGCAGACGAGCTTCCGACAATGAGAGCTTTGACAAGGCTCTGGCCACACGACCGCCGGGCGTTCCGTTAGGTTTGGCCCGGGCGATCATAGAGATCGCATCATACGGACACTGTGTCGCACAGTCGCCGCAGCCTATACATGTAACCGGATCGATATCGATCTCGCCGTCCGGAAAACGAGCGATCGCACCGGTCGGGCAGCCGGTCAGGCATTCCGCATCCTGACAATGCATGCATACGGACGGCGCCAGGACACTCTGCATCGCCGCCTTATTCGGTTTGAAAGGCCGTTCGATGTGTATGCCGCGTCGCACGAGTCGCGAACTGCCGTGAACCTGATGGCATGCGAGCGAGCAATTGCCGCAGCGAACGCATTTGGCCATGTCCATCACGAGTAGGTTCACGCCATCAACCACGCCCGTCTCGATCTCTTTGGTCGTAGCACTGACGACGCGAGTGTCGGTCGGATGAAGTGGTACCGGCGTCTCGTTTCCCGCCGATCTCGCGAGAAATGGCAGGACCATAGCACTTAGTTCAGGATCCTCACGCAACCGGCCAGCGGCGATCTCGACTATCTCGGCCCGGCCACGGACCGTGGCCGTAAACTTCCATTTGGCCGATCCCTCGATCGCTTCCAGCCCCAGACAAGAACCGGGCCCTAGGAAATCCAGCCCCACCGACGGATCGGTCTCGATCAACAGATCGGCGGCCCTTGGGTTGAACTCGACGCCGCTCACGCGCTGGATCCAGCCATTGCGGACATAGACAACACGGTTGATCGGGTCGCCCTCGGAAAACAGCACGTGGTCCTTCTCAAAGACCGCAAAACGGGCAGCATCGTCGAGCCGCTGCATTACCGCAGGTGCGATCTCGGCGCCTGCGAGATCGCGAAGTTCGTTGAGCGTAAGCGATAGGCCGTAGCCGCGATAATTTCGGTCGAGCGAGCGGCCGAACTTGGGCAGCTTGCGCAGGAGGCGGATCGCCGGTCGCGTGAATTCAAGAACAAGGGCAGGGCCCGCATCGGCCGCGACCGCGACCGTGGCAGTTCTCGGCGTTCCCGAGAGAAGGGCCATTTCGCCAAACGAATTGCCCGGCGGTATCTCGCCGACCTTCTTTCGGTTACCATTCTGTTCCGTTATTGATGCTTCGAGCCGGCCAGAAACAAGGATGTAGAAAATGCTGCTCTCCCAAGTATTCTCGCGGACGATCGTCTCGCCGGGAGCGAACTCAAGCAGCTTCGCATACGGCCCGACCTGTTTGCCCCGATAGCTGCGGCCAAAGAGGATGATGTCCATGTCGAGCTCATTCCTGAACTCACCGTTCGGGAGTTGCTCGACGAGCTCCGACACGATCTCGACATTACGAAATGCATCGATCGTCTGCTCGTGGTTTTGGATCTCCAGCGGCATCGCGGGCTCGTTTGAAACGGAAACGTTGGAATTTTAACGCATACGCGGCAAAATCGCGAAGAATGCGAAAAGAAGCAGGATAAGGACCCAGCCGGCGATCAGGATCGCACCAACGATCAGCAGCAGCTTTGTTCGATCGCGTTTCGGTGCGGCGTGTGGTGCCGTTGCCGGCGTGAGCTTTTCGATACCCGTCGGCTTGATAACCTCGGCTCTGTCCGGCAGGGAGGCAGCACCGGTCCCAGCCGCCGGCGCGAGTTCGCTCAGAACCGGTTTGACGGCATCGGTCAACTGCTCGGCCGGAACTGATATGTTCAGCCCCATCTCAGACAGCATCTGGTTATACATGGTCTTGCCGACCTGCATCGTCCCGTCGAGTCGCTGAAATTCTGAGGTATCCGAGCGTCGTTCTTCGTCAACTAGAGAGTGGCCGCACGCAGGGCAGAATGCCTTGGTTACGCTTACCTCTTCGCCGCATTTGTCGCACGGACGCTGGCTCATCGTTAATTGGGCTTGTGGCAGATAGTGCAGTCCTTGTCGGTCGCAAAGCCGGGCCTTTGCTTGACCTCGGGCCTTAGCTTCGCAGCAGCATCATGGCAAGTGTTGCAGTTGAAGTGATACGCCAGTTCGTTATTGAGGTCTTTGACAACGGACTTGCCGCCCTCGGTATACGTGGCCGTCGGCATCTCCTTGTCATCCGGAACATTGTCGGTCTGGAAGTGACAATAGCGGCATTCATTGACTTTCTGCGACGAGGCCTTCCACGAATCAAATGTCAACGCTACATCGCGTTCCGACGTCAGCAGGGGCGGCTTGAGTGCAGATTTTGGCTGGTCGGTGTGATGGCATTCCACGCAGCCGATAGGCGATTTTCCGTCCGGGCTGTATGGCTGGAAAGCATGCGTGTCGTGGTTGAACGGAACCTCTCCGTATTCCGACGCGCTGTCTTGGCCGAGCGTAAACTCCTTACGCATCGTCTTGTTAGCGGCCGATGCAGTGTTCGACACTGTGGTATTCGCAGCCGTAACAGCATTGGCTCCGGCATTGACTGCCGTATTCGCATTCGCCGGCTTGTTGACATTCGTGGCAACGTTAGCGGCCGCCGGCGAAGGCTTAGGCGTGGGCGATGGCACCGCACCCGCGTATGCCCGTGCACCATTCCCCGTCGCACCAACGCCGTTCAGGACAAGCCCAAGTCCAACCAGGCCAAAGACACCAATAACCGCCAATTTAGCCGCGTTTTTCATAATGATGGATCGCACCTATTAGAACTCGATTCCATAAGCAATGTCAATGTTTTCAAGGATATCGACACAAACTCAGACGCGTTGGCTATCAAAGATGGTTGCATTCGGAACTACTCATAAATCTGGGGCAATCGGGTCGGAGTCACGACAACGGCCTTTCGGTCAATACCGGTTCTGGCTCCCCTGCTGAACACGCACCATCTGCCCGTTCGTGTTGTAGCTGTAACTCGGTCGTCTCACCCCGAAACTTTCACAGCCCCAACAGCACCCGAAGGTTTTCTTCAACTAGATCGATCGTATGTTCAGAGACCATCCCCAGCCGTTTTCTAAGGCGTTGTTTCGAGATCGAACGAATATCTTCGCATTTTGCGAAGCTCTGCATCGTCAAGCCGCCTTCGTCCTCGCTGATCGCGACGTGAGACCGAATGCCTTTATCCTTCGAGGTGATCGGTACGACAATTACGAGGTCGGCGTAACCCTGATTAAAGAGATCTTCTGACACGATCAGCGCGGGGCGGGTTCCGGCTTGTTCTCTACCCAGCGTCGGGTCGAGGCTCACCAGCCAAACTTCCCCTCGATAGACATTGCTCATTTTTCGTCTCCATCAAGCAATGTGTTCTCCCAAAGCCGTCGTTCCTCCGCTTCCTCGTCCCAATCTTCTTTCTTGCTTTTCAGCCGTCTGAAATCCTCGCTCAAGCTCTCAAGGAAAAGCTCCCGCTTATAACGGCCGACAGCTTTATCGATAACTCCCTGCATCGAATCTCCCGATTCACTCGCCAAGCTCCTGATCACAGCATGAGTTGATTCGTTGACTCTTACTTGTATTGCCATACAGACATTATCTTGTAATGCACCGTTCTGAGTCAACATAATTGTCAACATCGAACGCTTCAACCGAAGCTATCGCGAGGAAGTGCTGAACCCGCACATCTTCTCGACGCTCTCGCAAGTGCGAGACA
>CAZMQR010000053.1:0-11114 GCA_964568325.1 uncultured Chloracidobacterium sp.
GAGTCGGACATCATTCCTAAAGGCTTATCCGAGGACACAGTTCGCCTCATCTCGTCGAAAAAGAACGAGCCCGAATGGCTGCTAGAGTTTCGCCTGAAGGCCTATCGAAATTGGCTCAAGATGACCGAGCCTGACTACTGGGCAAACTTTGATTATCCGCAGATTGATTTTCAGGACATTTCTTACTACGCCGCTCCACGACAGAAGCCAAAGAAAGCATCGATGGATGAGGTCGATCCGGAACTGATCAAGACCTTTGAGAAGCTCGGCATTCCGCTTAGCGAGCAAAAAATGCTAGCGAACGTTGCCGTCGATGCCGTGTTTGACAGTGTGTCGGTCGCTACAACCTACAAGGAAAAGCTTAAGAAGGCGGGCGTTATATTTTGCTCATTCACCGACGCAGTAGCTGCTTACCCCGAGCTTGTTCAGCGGTATCTCGGCTCGGTCGTGCCGGCGAATGACAATTACTACGCCGCCCTAAACTCGGCGGTATTCTCAGACGGTTCGTTCGTCTTTATTCCGAAGGGCGTTCGCTGTCCTATGGAATTGTCCACTTACTTCCGCATCAATACGCAGGAATCAGGCCAATTCGAGCGGACGCTGATCGTTGCAGAAGAAGGTGGTTATGTGGCCTATAACGAGGGATGCACAGCGCCGCAGTTCGATACTAATCAGTTGCACGCCGCCGTTGTTGAGCTTGTTGCTCTGGACGACGCGGAGATCAAATATTCGACGGTGCAGAATTGGTACGCCGGCGACGAGACCGGCAAGGGCGGTATTTACAACTTTGTGACAAAACGAGGGGCGTGTCGTGGCGTGAATTCAAAGATCTCGTGGACACAGGTTGAGACTGGCTCGGCCATCACGTGGAAATATCCGAGCGTTATCCTACAGGGCGACAATTCTACCGGTGAGTTTTACTCCGTCGCACTCACAAACAATGCGCAGATCGCAGACACAGGGACGAAGATGATCCACCTCGGCAAGAACACCAGATCGACGATCGTCTCTAAAGGCATCTCGGCCGGAAAGTCCAACAACTCATATCGCGGCCTGGTTAAGGTCATGCCCAAGGCCGCCGGTGCCCGTAATTACACACAGTGCGACTCGATGCTGATCGGCGGTCGGTCGGAGGCGAATACGTTTCCCTACATCGAGGTGATGAACAACACGGCCCGCGTCGAGCACGAAGCCACGACCTCAAAGATCAGCGAAGAGCAGCTTTTCTATTTGCAGCAGCGCGGCATCTCGCAAGAGGACGCCATATCGCTGATCATCAACGGTTTCTGCAAAGAGGTCTTCCGGGAGCTACCGATGGAATACGCTGTCGAAGCGCAGAAGCTATTGGGGCTAAAGCTCGAGGGCACGGTCGGGTGAGTATTGTCAGATTAGCTGGGCCGGGCGATGAGCTTTTGATCGAACGGCTGATCGCGGCTGCCTTTGGACCGTTTCGCGACCTGTATACGCCGGAGGCCTTTGATTACACGGCGATCAAGGCCGACGCCATTCGCGAACGATTTGCTGAAGGGCCGATCTGGCTGGCGTACCTCGGTGATGAGCCGGCCGGAACGGTATCAGGGCTACCGGACGGTAAGAGGTTCTATATCCGTTCAATGGGCGTCGTTCCGAACGCCCAAGGCCACGGCGTAGGGCAGCAACTTCTCGAAGCTCTCGAGGAACACGCGCGGGATGAGGGATTCAGGCGACTCTACCTCTATACCACCTTCGTCCTGCCGGGTGCGAGGCCGCTGTATGAGAAGAACGGATTTTACATCCTCCGCGAGACACCGCCTGAGGAATGGTTCGGCATGGCTGGAATAGAGATGGAGAAGATATTGGACTAGATGTTATTAGAGATAAAGGACTTACATGCCGGTATTGACGGCAAAGAGATATTGAAGGGCCTCAATCTTCAGGTCAGCGTTGGTAGCGTGCACGCGATAATGGGCCCGAACGGCTCGGGCAAATCGACGTTGTCTAAGGTGCTCGCTGGGCATCCGAGCTACGAGGTGATCTTGGGCGAAGTCTTGTATGAAGGCAGCGATCTGCTCGAGCTCGAGCCCGACGAACGCGCGCGTTCAGGCGTATTTATGGCGTTCCAGTATCCGGTCGAGGTGCCGGGCGTGTCGAATTCGCAGTTCCTGCGGCTAGCCTACAATGAGAAGATGAAGCACCTCGGCGAGGAAGAGCTTGACCCGCTCGAATTTAACGACTATCTCAAGGAAAAGGCCAAGATCGTCGACATGGACCCGCAGTTTTTCAAACGTTCCGTCAACGAGGGCTTTTCGGGCGGCGAGAAGAAGCGTAACGAGATCCTCCAGATGGCCGTGCTCGAACCGAAGCTCGCCATCCTCGACGAGACCGACTCGGGCCTCGACATCGACGCGCTCCGTATCGTCGCAGAGGGCGTAAACAAACTGAGGTCAAGCGACAACGCGATCATCCTCGTCACACATTATCAGCGGCTGCTTAACTACATAGAGCCAGATTTTGTCCATGTCCTCGCCGACGGAAAGATCGTAAAGGAAGGCGGCAAAGAGTTGGCGGTCGAGCTCGAAGAAAAAGGCTACGACTGGGTAAAGGCCGCGGCGAAATGATGAGCGCACAACTGGCAAAAGAGATAACTTTCGGTGGACGGTTTCGTGAGCTCATAGCTAACGAACCGGATCAACACCTGCGCCGTCTACGCGAAGAGGCATTCACGCTTTTTGAAGCGAGCGGGTTTCCGACACCGCGAACCGAGGACTGGAAGTATACAAGCGTCGCTCCGTTGGTCACGATCCCCTGGAAGGTCGATAGCTCGTCAGTAGCGGCAGGACAGGAAGCACCGCACGATGTTATTCGCCAATTTCGCGTCGACCGGAATGGCTTTACGGCGCTGAATCTCGCCTTTGCGAATATCGCCGTACTCCACATTTCGAAAGACACGGTTACCGACGAGCCGGTCGAATTCTCATTCACTGGGGACGACGGCAAGGCGATCTTTCCCCACATTATTGTCATCGCCGAATCAGGCAGCAAGGCGACGATCGTTGAGAATTACGACTCGCAAACGAAAAGCTTTACAAACTCCGCCGTTCAGGTCGTTGTCGAAGACAATGCAAGCCTCACGCACTATCGTGTACAGCGTGATTCGGCCGAGGCTTACCACTACGGTGTTACCGAGGCGAATCTCGGGCGCGACAGTCGTTACGACCTGACCTCGATCAATCTCGGCGGTGCCATCTCGCGACATGATATCGACTTGAAATTCACCGCCGAAGGCGGCGAGGCATGGGTTGATGGGTTCTATATGCTCTCGGACGCGCAGCACAGCGACACGCATTCAGTAATTGATCATACGGTGCCGAACTGCACGTCGCACCAGACCTACAAAGGCGTACTCGACGGCAAGTCGCGTGGCGTATTTAACGGCAAGGTCTTTGTTCGGGAAAATGCCCACGGCACCGACGCTCAACAGTCAAACAAGAACCTCTTGCTCTCAAACGACGCTCGTGTTGACACAAAGCCGCAGCTTGAGATATTCAATGACGACGTGAAATGCTCACATGGGGCGACGGTTGGGCAGCTCGAGGAAGAGGAGCTTTTTTATCTTCTGACACGCGGCTTGCCGGAACCGCTCGCCCGCAATCTGCTGACGTACGGTTTTGCCGAGGAGATCATCAACAAGATCGGCATTGACCCGATCAAGGTCGAACTCGATGCGGCGGTCTTGAATCGCCTGGGCACAACCATCTAAACTCTCGGTGAACTCGGTGACCTCCGTGGCAAAATAAATGGCTTTCGATGTGGACAAGATAAGACGCGACTTCCCCGTGCTGTCGCAAACGGTCAACGGCAAACCGCTTGTCTATCTCGACAACGCTGCGTCGTCCCAGGTGCCGCAGTCGGTCATCGACCGCACATCGAAATATCTCGCTGAGGAGCATTCGAACATTCACCGGGGCGTTCACTATCTCTCGCAGCACGCTACAACCGCGTATGAGGCTGCCCGTGAGAAAGTAAAACGCTTTATCAACGCACCTGACGTCAAGGAATGCATCTTTGCCCGAGGCACGACAGAGGGCATCAACTTGGTCGCGCAGTCGTACGGGAAAAGGTTCATCCATCAGGGCGGCGAGATACTAGTCTCGCAGATGGAGCACCACTCAAATATCATCCCCTGGCAGATGATCGCCGAGGAACGTGGTGCGGTGATCAAGGTCATTCCGATCAACACATCGGGCGAACTCATCATCGACGAATACGAGAACATGCTGAATGAGCGAACACGGATAGTTGCGGTCGCTCATGTCTCGAACGCATTAGGCACTGTAAACCCAATCAAGGAGATGATCGCGACGGCACATAAATTTGGTGTCCCGGTTTGTGTCGACGCGGCTCAAAGCGTACCTCACTTTCCTGTCGATGTTCAGGATCTGGATGCCGATTTCTTTGTCTTTTCGGGCCACAAGATGTTTGCCCCGACCGGCAGCGGCGTCGTTTACGGCAAGCGAAAATGGCTCGACGAGATGCCGCCCTATCAGACGGGCGGCGGCATGATCCGCACGGTCACTTTTGAGAAGACCACGTTCGCTCCTATCCCCGAAAAGTTCGAGGCCGGAACGCCGGCCATTGCGGCCGGTATTGGCCTCGGTGCGGCGATCGATTACATCAACGCGTTAGATTTTGAAGCCGCCGCTGCCTACGAGCATGAGCTGCTCGAATACGCCACCAGCCGCCTCGCCGATATTCCCGGCGTGACGATCGTCGGTACGGCGGCCAACAAGGCCAGCGTCCTCTCGTTCACCATCGAAGGTATCCACCCGCACGACATCGGAACGATCCTGGATCAGCAAGGTATTGCGATCCGGGCCGGCCATCACTGTGCTCAGCCGGTAATGCAGTTTTTTGACGTTCCGGCCACAGCACGGGCGAGCTTCGCCTTCTACAATACACGCGACGAGGTCGACAAGCTCGCAGATGCCATCCAAAAAGTGATCGAGGTCTTTGCCTGATGCTTGTGAGTATCGTCACTTCACTCAAAGGAAGAATCAAGCGATAATTACTGGATGCAATCAGACCTCTACATCGCCCAGCACGCCAAACTCCGCCCGGTCGTAGAAATCGCCGAACAGTTAGGGCTTGGACCGGATGATATCGATATCTATGGCAGCCCCTACATCGCCAAGGTACGTCTCAACGTACTCGAGAAGTTCAAGGATCGCCCGAAGGCAAAGTACATTGACATCTCTGCGATCACGCCGACGCCGCTTGGTGAAGGAAAGTCAACAACGTTGATCGGTCTCGGCCAGGCGATGAAGCACCTCGGCAAGAGGGCCGTCGTGACGCTAAGGCAGCCGTCGCAGGGGCCTACGTTCGGTATCAAGGGCGGCGCCGCGGGCGGCGGCTATGCGCAGGTCGTGCCGATGGAGACGTTCAATCTGAACCTCACCGGCGATATCCACGCCGTGACGGCGGCAAACAACTTGCTTGCCGCGATGATCGACAATCGCCTGCTTCGCGGCAATCCGTTGAACATTAACCCACACAGCATTACGTGGAAGCGCGTGGTCGATACGAATGACCGCGCGCTTAGAAAGATAATAGTTGGCCTCGGCGGTCGTATGGAGGGCGGCATACCGCGTGAGACCGGCTTCGATATTACCGTAGCCTCTGAGGTCATGGCTGTGCTGGCACTGACAACGTCGCTTCGTGACATGCGAGAACGCTTCGGACGCATCGTAGTAGGGCTAACACACGACAAGACGCCCGTTACCGCTGAGGAGGTCGGAGCAGCCGGCGCTATGACCGTGCTTATGCGTGATGCGATAAGACCGACCATCATGCAGACGCTTGAAAATACGCCCGCACTCGTCCATGCGGGGCCATTCGCGAATGTTGCCCATGGTAACAGCAGTATCCTTGCCGATCTGATCGGTATTAGGACCTCGGACTACGTGATGACCGAATCGGGTTTTGGGGCAGATATCGGTGCTGAAAAATTCTTTAATATTAAGTGCCGCTACAGCGGCCTGACGCCCGATGCTTGTGTCATCGTGACCACGATCCGAGCTCTCAAATCACACAGCGGCAAATACAAGATCGTTGCGGGTAAGCCGCTGCCACCTGAGATGCTTGAGAACAATGTTGCCGACGTAGAGGCGGGAGCCTCTAATCTAAGGAAACAGATCGAGAATGTCCGGTTGCACGGCGTAACACCGGTCGTGGCGATAAACGCGTTTGACTCAGACCACGCGGATGAGATCGCGGCGGTTAAGAAGATCGCCATAGAATCGGGCGCACTCGGTGCAGCCGTCTCCACGCATTGGGCCGACGGCGGCAAGGGCGCCATCGAGCTTGCCGAGATGGTCATCGAAGCGGCGGAGCAACCTAACGAATTCAAGTTTCTCTACGAGCTTGACCAGCCGATCAAAGCAAAGATCGAGATGATCGCAAAGAAGATCTATGGGGCCGAGGACGTTTGGTACGAACCGTTCGCCGATCAGCAGATCAAGTCTTACGAGGAGAACGGCTTTGGCAGTCTGCCGATCTGCATGGCCAAGACACACCTTAGCCTTAGCCATGACCCTAAGCTCAAAGGCGCTCCGACCGGCTTCACGCTGCCGATCCGCGAAGTCAGGGCGAGTGTTGGTGCGGGCTTCATTTATCCGATCTGCGGCGATATGCGAACGATGCCTGCCCTGCCCGAACACCCCGCGGCCGAACAGGTTGATATCGATGAGGACGGCAATATTGTAGGATTGTCATAGATGTCAGAACTCAGCGACCTGTACCAGGAAACGATCCTGGAACACAACAAGAATCCCCGGAACTTTCGTGAGATCGAGAACGCAGACCGGTCGGCCGATGGCAACAATCCGCTTTGCGGCGATGCCCTGCGCGTATATCTGAAGGTTAAGGACGATGTTGTCGAGGATGTTTCCTTCAAGGGCTCAGGCTGTGCGATCTCAAAGGCCTCCGCATCGATGATGACACAGGCTGTTAAGGGCCGCACCAGGGAAGAAGCTGAAGAGCTATTTGATGAGTTTCATCGGATGGTGACCGGCGACATTGACCCTGAGGCGGAAGCAACGCACTTGGGAAAGCTCCGTGTATTCGCCGGCGTACTTGAATTTCCAGCACGTGTTAAATGTGCATCGCTTAGTTGGCATACGCTGCATGCGGCGCTTAAAGGCAACGAGAGTATCTCGACTGAATAGGATTTGACCGACAACAGTCTGTTACAGCGAAAGACCACGATTGTATTCATTGCGATCATGGCAACAGCCGCCATTGTCCTCTGGCTGCAGGGGCGTGTCTGGTGGTGTCAGTCGGGCGATCTGGTGCCGTGGTCGTGGGACATCTGGACGACTCATAACTCTCAGCACGTCGTCGATCCGTATGCGTTCACACACGTCCTTCACGGGATCCTGGAATTCTGGCTCCTCGGCCTTGTCTTTGGGCGAATACCCGTAGCGTGGCGGTTCGTGATGGCCGTCGCGATCGAGACGATCTGGGAGATCGCCGAAAACTCCTCCTATATCATCGAGCGTTATCGTACGGTAACTCTATCTCTTGACTACTTTGGCGATTCGATCATCAACTCTCTTGCCGACATCGTCTGCTGTGCCGCGGGCTTCGGCCTTGCGAAGAAGTTAGGTTTTCTGCGTTCGGTGATCCTGTTCGTCGTTACGGAGATCGCACTTATCTTCTGGATACGCGACAGTCTCGTGATCAACATCATCATGCTGATCTATCCAATCGAGGAGCTAAAGGTTTGGCAGATGGGCGGTCGGTGACCTATCGCTCGCCCCTAGCGGCCTCGACCTGGCTCTGAAGAGCTACCGCCAATTTTCGTGAACCGGGCTGATCGAACGTTTCAGTCCATCTCAGGGCTTCATCCAGTATCCTCAGTTGATGCTCTCGCCAGTTTGGTTTGCCGGCAACCGAGCCGTACTCGCCAGCATAATATGCCGTTCGAGGAGGACGGATCATATCAGTCGCTCCAGGATCAACCGAGAGCGTCATAGTCGGGATTCCAGCCATCTCGATGCATCTAGCAACGATCCCTATCGTCTGATGGCAGAGCCTCGAGGCCGGGATAAGCAATGCAGCCTGAACCTCGTATCGCTGCAGCCTCTCGGCTAGTTTCGGGCCGAGTTCCTCGGCGACACGCGCGGCATTGGGAATCCAACTGCTGATCGACCACCAGACACTGTTCAGACCGCCGATCACGACGTTGGCCTCGTATTCACGCAAGCGATCGATCGGCACCTGCACATTTCGGTCAGCCTCTACTGCCTTAGGGTCGAAACCCTTGGCCGAATACCGGACGTCAGCGGAACCTGCCTCAATGGGGATCTCCCGATAACCGAGGTCGCCGTCCTTTGACTCGATATCAAATGGCTCCGTTCCATTGACATAGCCGCCGGCCGATGAGATCAGAGCCAAATTGAGCATCGGCAACGCCCGACGAACCGGTGTAAGCGGTGCATGAACGTTATGTAAAAATGGGTACCCAGCGAGCGAGTCATTTTCACGCCAACGGTCAAACCGCGAAGTGAAGTCCGCCACGTTTTCGATCACCTGCATAAGCTAGACCTTGAACTCCTTAGAGAAATCGTAAATATCAGTGTTTCCGCCTGTCGTCGGTTTATTGAACTTTCGGTTTCCAATGATGAAAAAGGCGATCATAGCCGCGGCCATGCCTACAAACAGCACCCAAACCGAATACTGGTGGATCGTATTGAACTGCACCCGCAGCGAATCGTCCGCCGCCACCTCGTCGATGGCCCTGCCCATCTGCGACCGCAGCGATGACAGCCAGAATCCGATCACAAACTGCCCGACAGCACACGCTGCGGCCAGAACAAGCAGCAAAAACCGCTCGATCCACAGCCAGAAGGCGCTTATGCGGGCCGTCCCAACGAGCGAGGTGAGCACCAGAACCGCCGCTATTCCCATCCCGCCATACTGGAGCACCGCAAGAGCCCGATTGACGACGGCACCCGCCATCTCACGCTGTTCGATGACTCCGAAAGCCGCTTGGGCAACAGCGATAAAGAAAACCGCCGCACCCAGCCAAATCGCCAGCAGCAACAGCCGAATGTCAGAGAAAAACTTCATCGCGCGCTATTCATTATCCTTGCTTTTCGTCGAAAAGCAAAAATTAGCCGTTGTCGAAGGCCGCAATCCGATCGGCCTTTTTCTTGAGCAGCATTTGATAGACCTCCGAAATATCTGCGACCATCTTCTCGGCACGGAAGTTTGGATCGACGTGTTTTTTCCCGTTCTCACCTAGTTCTCGTCTTAACGCCTCGTCCTCTAATAGCCGCGACACGCCGTCAGCTAACCCCGCCGAATCAAGCGGCTCAACGAGGTAGCCGGTGTGGCCAGGGATAACAACCTCAGGTGCCCCATCGATGTCGAACGACACGCACGGCTTGCCCATCGCCAATGATTGAGGCAGCACGCGCGCCAGTCCTTCGCGAAGCGAGGTGTGAACGACCACATCCATCGCCGAGATCATCTCCGGGATCCGTTCGCGGTCGATCAGTCCTGCAAAGACGAAGTTCTCAAGGATGCCATAGCCGCGTGCCCTTTCCTGCAAATGCCCAAGCAAAACGCCGTCGCCGATCAGAAAGAACCTAACATTTGGCACGCGGCGAACTATCTCGGGCGCGGCGTCCATAAGTTGGTCGTGTCCCTTCAATTCAAATAACCGTGCGATCTTTCCCACGACCGGAGCGTCGAGCGGAATTCCGAATTCCAGCTTTACGGCATCGACATCGAACTTTGCGTTGAGAAACCAATCGAGCTCCATGCCGCTGTAGATCGTGCGAAAACGCTCGGGCTCGGCGATTCCGGCGGCTATGGCCTTTTTCACGATTATCGCCGAGACGCTGATGTAAAAGTCAGTAACGGGAGCACAGATCTTTTTGGTGAGCCACCAGCCGCGATTGACCAGCCACGGCTGGTAATCGTGAAAAACCAGACTGTGCAGCGTGTGGACGATGATCGGCGTTCCGGCGAACCACGCTGCCAGTCGTCCTAACACGCCCGCCTTTGACGAGTGAGTGTGGACGATGTGATAACGGCCTTGTCTGATTAGCCTGTAAAGCTTCCAAAACGCACGGATATCTGCAATTGGATCGATCGAACGAACAAGCTCCGGCACGACGACCAACTGCGTGGTTTCTCGTGCCCGCGACAGGAGTTCGCCTTCCTTGCCTTTATCGATGCCGCTGATGAGCGTCACATCGTACTCGGGCATCGCGTCGAGGCCCTCGACCGACAGGAGCGTATTTTCCTGCGCGCCGCCAACGATCATTCGGGTGATGATGTGAAGAACGCGGACGGGCTCAGACATTGGCAACAATCAGATAATCGCGGTCTAGGTGGATGATTTCGTAATCCGTCACGCCGGCCTGGGCGAGAAGGTCGCGCACCTGTTGTTCGCGATAAAGAAACAGCGGTGTGCCCTTGAGCCAGAACCTAAGACGCCTAACGGGAACCCGCCACTCGACCGCCTTTGGAAAGCTCATTATCAACCTGCCTTTCGTTAGCTCGCGCATCGCCGCGATGATCGGAACCGGATGCTCGACATAGTCGAAGAAACCGTTGCCCGTGCAGGCATCAAAGGGCATCTCGGATCGGTCAATATCATCTGGGAACGCACCGACAATGAACTCGCAACGGCGGCCCACGCCAGCGTCTTGGGCGAGCTTGTCGGCGATCTCGATCATGCCTTCTGCGAAATCGATACCGACGACCTTGCCTGCTCCTTCCTCAGCAAATGCGATACAGAATCGTCCCGAGCCACAGCCGACGTCGAGTATCTTCTTGCTTGCGAGAGGCCGCAGCTTCTCGACATTTAGTTCAAGGCGTTTCTGCACAATGCCGCGCCACCAATTATCGATAAAGGCCGCCAGCGGCCCTTTTCTCCGTTCATAGATCGCGTCGAACCGCTCCGCGTCGTCATGAAAATGCTCCCGGACCTTTGTCTCTACGCTGTCAGACATAAAAAGTAACTATTAGCAATCTGCTAACAGCTTATAGCTAGTTCATAATTCCGAGCACGTCGCCCATCGGAGCGAGTTTAAAATCCCACAATAGTCTCTTCAGCCGCCGTT
>CAZMQR010000054.1:0-3785 GCA_964568325.1 uncultured Chloracidobacterium sp.
GTTGAAAGTGAATGAGCGAGTGTGCGAGTTTAAGGGATCGACATCCTGCGTGATGCTTCCGTTCTTGTCGTAAGCGAACCCTTGACTTCCACTGAACCGATTCGTGCCGGCGTCGATGCTCGGCGTCGTGTTGATCGTTGTGCTGCCGATAGTTTGGCTAAAACTGGTGCGATTCCCGTACACGTCGTAACCAAATTGCTGTATCCAATTCTGCGTCGAACTAGTTGTTTCCTTCGCCTCGGTAAGTCTGTGCAATGGGTCGTATTTGTAAGCCTGAACAAAATTCGTTCCCGGTACGGTCAGCGTCTGCTTGCCGATATTGCCGTTGTTCTTTGTCACGTCAACACTTCCGTTCGATTGCAGCTCGCCGAATTCGTAATCGACCTTCCAAAGGCTAGTATCGGTCGTCGTGATGCCGAGAGCTAATTGTGTCGGCTGCATACGCGAATTGTATTGAGCGGTTTCCCAAAGTCCATTGCCCAATTGCATGCTCGTGACGGCTCCTGACGCATCATACACGAACGCGTCGGCATAGTTGCAGTAACCGTGATTTGAGGTTTTCTTACTACGAGTTATCGAAAGATCACCGTTAGGGTCAAAAACGTTTTCGACCACGCGGCCGGAGGGATAAGTTTCTTTTGTCAAAGCTCCGGCCAGATTGTATGCGTAGCTCGATGTGTAAGTTTGACCGTCGGTTTCCTGTTTGCTCTCGGTCAAGCGGCCCATATCGTCGAAGTCGCTGTATTTTGTGACAGATACGCTGCTGCTGACCTTTGTGAGTTTGCCTTTTGAGAAATCCGGTGTCGGCGATACACCGGCACCGTCGTAGCTGAATGTCACAGGCGGGGTTTGAGGGCTGTCGTTATAGCTCCTTTGCGTGACGCGGTTGAGTGCGTCGTAGGTCATCGTGGTCGTCGTCCCTTTTGCGTCCGTCGTCGTTAGCACATTGCCATTGTTGTCATAGCTGAACCCCGCCGTCCAGCTATTGTTGTCAGGGTTGCCGGACGTGTTCAATCCGGTGTTGACCTCTTGCTCGGGCTGCCTTACCCGCACCATTCGACCAAGCGAATCATACATGAAATAGCGGTTCTGACTTCCTTGTTGAACGCGAATCATCTGGCCATTTGCATTGTAGCTGTAGCTCGTCGGCTGATTTGGCGCACTGACGCTGCCAAGTTGGTTGCTGCTGTTTGGCTCATCGACACGAATCAGTTGGCCGAGGGCGTTCGTGATCGAGCGGCGCTCCTTTCCGGCCTGGTCCGTCACGGTTGTTGCGTTGGCGTCGATGTCGGTTCTGACAATGCCGGTCGTCGTCGTATTGGAACCGCCGAAGGCCGTCGGAAGACCGGAACCGGCGAAGGTCTGAACCTCCGCGCGAACACCGCTGCTCCAACCAGTCGATAGCGTCCATCCCATCGTCGCGTCGGTCTCGGCAGTCGAAGTAGCGGCGCGGTAAGGGTTGGAAGCAAGCTGATAAGTATATCCCGATACGGCCTTGTAACGTGTTTGCACTTTGATGCCGTCAGTTTCATCATCAGGGTCCTCGGTCAAGGCGTTCTCAAGCGTGCGCGAAAGGCGTACGCGGCCTAGTTGATCGTAGTGCTGAATGGCGACCTTTCTGCCGTCGCCGACGGTCTCGATGTCGCTCTTGACCACGACGTACCGGTCGGCGTCGTGATACTCGGTCTGCGTCCAGCTTTCCAGATTCGAGCCGTCGGCGGCGATCACTTTTGTCGGACGGCCGAGGTCGTCGTATTCGGTCGAGGTCGTGACATCGTTGTCTTCGTCCGTTGCCGAGGTTACGAGGCCGGTGTAGAAGTCATACACGGCAGTTGAAGTCCTGGCTATGCCCGTGCCAACGGCAACGGTGGTCTGCGTCGGGTACAGGTCAGCGTACCCGTTTATCGAGCCATACGTGATTTCCGTGCCAATGTTGTTTGCGTCGGTCGTGGTTACGGGCATCCCATAGGAATTATCGCCGTGGTCATCAAGAATCGCGGCGTCTGACCCCGTCCGCTCCCGCCTGTCAGCTAACTGATTTTACCGGATGACCGCAGAATCCTTCTTCGAAGTCCCAGACTTGAGCGTCTTCGCCGTCTTCTAAAAGAGTATACACCGCGAAGACATCTACATCAGGAGGAACATCGATAGCGATAAAATAATCATCAGCGCGTTCAATCTCACACCCGAGTTTGACCAGACCAAGAATCATGGCTTCAACTATCGCTCGTTCAGCAGACTCTTCGACAAAGACTCTATAGGTTGAATGACCACTCCTTGTCACTACATGATCAAATGAATAATTGCCATTGCCGCCTGTTACCTTAACAATATCTCCCAACGCAATCCCGTAAACGTAGAATGGAATATTATCTAGTTGAAATACTTTCGGACCGCGAGGAAGCGACCAAAGCGACTCCGTTGCGTGATTGTGCCAGTCTGACTCTTCTAGTTCAAAAATTACTTTCTGGCGCTCGATGAAATTTGGCCCTTTGGTCATCGTTAGTTTTCCGTCGCCTTTTCCTTCTTGACCTGACGCCGTCGTTCCTCCAACCATTTCTTGTCCTGCTTGAGGAACTGCTTTGTAGTCCTCGCTCTCTTGCGATTATTACATGTCGCGCATGATTTGAGAACCTGCACTAACACGCAAAACCAGGAGAGCCGACGACACTCGTCGGCTCTTCGTTCGAGATGAGCATAGGAAGATACGGAGCTGTTAGTCCAACGAAAGTATGGTAATCTGCATCTTTCTTTGAGATGAAAAGTTTCGTCGTCATTTCGCTCTTTGCGGTTCTTGCTCTGTCGGCGGGGGCCCAGGAAAAGCCGCTCACGCAGAAGGAATACGTATCGCTGCTCTATGCGCTCGAGAAGGCGCCGGCCACGAGAGACGATGTCATTGAGGCCCTGCGGCGGCGAGGGATCGACTTTGCCGTCACTGACGGCCTCCGCAGCCTGACGCGTTCAAAAGGGGCTAATAACGAAGAACTAAAGCGGGCACTCGAAGAAGCCGGACGCCGCCAAAGGGATCCCGTGGCAACGAAGCTGCCGTCTGAGGCAGAGGCCGCCGAGGTGCTCGAACAGGCACGCACAAAAACGCGCGAGCTCCTCGCCGAAATGCCTGATTTCGTCGTCAAACAGATCATCACTCGCTCTGATTCGTACGCGGGCACCGGCAACTGGAAACCATACGATAATCTGGTGATCGCCGTCAGCTATAGTGCTGAGAAAGGCGAGCAATACCGCGTACTGGCCCGAAACGGCGCTCCCGTGACCGACGCGGTCACGGCGGGCAGCTATCACGGCCTCGACGGCGCGACCTCAGGCGGCGAATTTGTCGAGGACCTGCAAAAGATATTCAAGCCCGAAAGCAAGACTGCGTTCTCGCTGCTTACGACCGATGTGGAACGAGGCCGACGCACGATCGTCTATGAATACGAAATACTTATCGAGAACAATAAAGACGGCGGTGTCGGCCTAAAAGGGCCTGTCTATTCGTCGTCGCCCGCGGGCGAAAAAGGCCGCATCTGGATCGACCGCGACACGCACCGCGTGCTCCGCGTCGAATATAAACTGACGAGTATCGCTGCGAGCTTTCCGGTCAAGGCCGTTACAAAGACGATCGAGTACGACATGGTCGATATCGCGGGCGAACACTATCTGATGCCGACGCTTTCGGACTTTCGCGGCACGGTCGAGCAATCGGGCAAGCGATTTGAGAGCCGCAACGTGATCAGGTTTCGCAATTATCAGAAGTATGGCAGCGAGGTCCGCATCCTTGACGACGA
>CAZMQR010000054.1:3885-11114 GCA_964568325.1 uncultured Chloracidobacterium sp.
TCAGGTTTCGCAATTATCAGAAGTATGGCAGCGAGGTCCGCATCCTTGACGACGACATCGAGCCGCAACCCGAACCGACGCCAAAACCGTAACCGATGACAAGGCGATTTGCACTAGGGGCCGTTTCGATTATCCTTTTGTGGTGCGCTTGGGCCACCGCTCAGCCGAGAGAAGACAATAAACGCGAGGCCGATCTGGTAGAACTCAAGAAACTGGACAAATCGATAAAGCTCGATATTCGCTACGCGACCGCTGACAACTTCATGGGCCGCGTCGTGTATCCCGAGGCTCGTGCATTCCTCCAGCGGCCCGCCGCAGAGGGCGTCGTCCGCGTTCATAAGCTATTGAAAAAAGAGGGGCTTGGCCTTGCGATATTTGACGGCTATCGGCCGTGGTCGATCACAAAGCTCTTTTGGGATACCGTGACGCTCGAACAGCGAAAGTTCGTTGCCGATCCCACAACGGGCTCAAAACACAACCGCGGCTGCGCAGTTGACCTGACGATGTTCGACCGCAAGACGGGCAAGCTCTTGCCGATGCCGTCAGGCTATGACGAATTTACTGAGCGGGCCTCGCCCAATTACACCGGAGGCACGGATGAGGAACGCACGAACCGGGACAGACTGCGGCAGCTGATGGAAGCCGAGGGGTTTACGGTCAACGCTGACGAGTGGTGGCACTTTGACTTTAACGGGTGGCAGCAATACGCGATCTACGATATCTCGTTCAAGGAGGCCGCGAAACTAAAGCAATGAAGCTGCGTAGAATGGTAGTCTCGTCCTTGTTCTGCCTGCTTGCCGCGGCCGCGTCGCTTGCCCAGGGCGGCGGAAAGGCCGAGCCGAACCGAATACAGTTCGCCGCCGGCAAGTCATCTGCGACGCTCAACGGGACGCTGTCAAACGGGCAGGAGATGGAGTACATCTTTGGTGCGCGAAAAGGGCAAACCGTGGCGATCCGCAATACGCGCACGAGCCTCTTCGACTTTCGGGTCTTTAATGAAGAATTCGACTTCGAGACCGAGTTTGAAAGCTCACCGACTCTAACGTTTGAAGTGCCTGAGACAGGTGATTATTTGTTTTTTGTAAGAAAAAAGCAGGTCAGGAGCCCGCGAACGGCGAGGTTCTCGTTAACGCTTGCGATCAAGTAAATTTGAGGAGTTTGATTTGATATGAAAAGAACCACATTGCTGTTGACGCTTGCCCTCGCGGCGTTCATTACGATCTCACAGACCGGTGCCGAAGCCCGCGAGCAGACGTTTACCGACCGCTTTGCCGGCGCGGCCGATACAGGCGAGAGCGGCACATATATGTTTGACAAGAACCACTCGGTGATCAGCTTTAAGGTCAAGCATAACGGCCTGATCGAGATACCGGGATTTTTCCGGGATTTTACCGGCAAGGTAGAATACAACGCCGCCGACGTGTCCAAATCCACCGTTGAATTCTGGGCCAAGGCCACGAGCATCGACACCGGCGTTGCCGGCCGTGACAATCATTTGCGATCGAAGGATTTCTTTGAGATCGAGAAGTTTCCGGATATCACCTTTAAGAGCACAATGGTCGAAAGGAAAGGCAAGGTCTGGGTCGTAACGGGCGATTTTACGATGAAGGGCGTGACCAAGCCGATGACGTTCCCGTTCTACCTCACCGGCTTTATCCCCGGCAAGGACAAGAGCCCGACAAGGATGGGCATCACGGCCTCTACATCGCTCAATCGTCGCGATTTTGGCATCAATTACGGCGGGAATCTGCCGAGCGGCGTTGCCGTGATCTCTGACAACATCAATGTCGTTCTCGAGATCGAGGCGACGATCAAGAAAGACCTGCCGGCCGCGATCAAGGCTGCGACCGCATTATGAGCCGGCCAGACGCGACCGAGTACGACGCGTACTACGAACAGTATGTATCGCTGGTCCCTGAGGACCGGATCGTGCCGGTGCTCGAAGGGCAGCCCGCCGAGATGGAGGCGATGTTTGCCGACCTCGCCGAGGAACGAGGCACATTCGCATACGCCGAAGGAAAATGGACGATAAAGGAACTTCTCGGCCATCTGATCGACGGCGAGCGGATCTTTGGCTATCGCGCTTTGCGTATCTCCCGCGGCGATAAAACGCCCATCGAGGGCTTTGAACAGGACGGCTATATCGAGAATGCGTTTGCTAATGAGCGGTCATTCGACGACCTGCTCCATGAGTTCTCGATTGTGCGCGAGGCAAACGTGATGATGTTCGGCCACCTAAAGAAGGACGCGTGGGCGCGCACAGGAACCGCCAACGACGTTGAGATATCGGTGCGCGCCCTTGCCTGGATCATGGCCGGGCATGTGCGTCATCACGCGGCGATACTAAACGAGCGTTATCTAACGCCTGCGTGACCTACGACGCGATCATTATCGGCGGCGGAGCGGCCGGGCTTTTCTGTGCGATCACAGCAGGAAAGCGAGGCCGCAAGGTGCTCGTGATCGAGCACAACGCCGAGGTCGGGCGAAAGATACTCATCTCCGGCGGCGGCCGCTGCAACTTTACGAACCTCAGCGTCACGGCCGAGAATTTCGTCTCTCAGAATCCTCACTTTTGCCGATCGGCCCTCGCCGGCTACACGCCGCAGGACTTTATCGAGCTTGTCAAGAAGCATCGTATTCCGTTTTACGAAAAGAAGCTCGGCCAGCTCTTTTGTCGCGAAAGCTCACGAGCGATCGTCAAAATGCTGCTCACGGAATGTCGGCGGGCCCGCGTGGAGATACGGACGTTTTGCACGGTAACTGAGGTTAGCCGGGGCGATGAGTTTTCGATTGAGACCAGCCACGGACGATTCACGTCCCGGGATCTGGTGATCGCGTGCGGGGGCCTTTCGTTCCCAAAGGTCGGTGCGTCCGATCTCGGCTACCGTCTTGCACGTCAGTTCGGTCTGAAGATCGTCCAAACACGGCCGTCGCTGGTCGGGCTGGTGCTCGAGGGCCGGAAGTATCCTGAATTGGCGGGAGTTTCACTCGATTGCACCGTCTCGAGCGGCCGGCAAAGCTTTCGCGAGAATGTTCTGTTCACGCACCGCGGCCTGTCCGGTCCGGCGGTCATACAAATATCGAATTATTGGAAACCGAACGAAGATGTGTCGATCAATATGCTTCCGGATATCGATGCTGCCGGCGCTCTGCTCGCGAACAGAAGCGGTCGCCACACGGTGGCCAAAGTTCTTGCCGAATTCGCTCCGAAACGCCTGGTTGAAGCGTTGGTGTCGAACGTGAATAGGCCGCTGAGCGAACTTTCAAATCGTGAGATCGGTAAGATCGGATGCGGATTCAATTGCTGGCAAGCCAGATTCTCCGATACCGAAGGCTATGCACGCGCCGAGGTCACGCTCGGCGGCGTCTCGACGGCGGAGCTTTCCTCAACAACAATGGAAGCAAAAAAGGTCTCCGGACTGTATTTTATTGGCGAGGTGGTCGATGTTACGGGTTGGCTCGGCGGCTATAATTTTCAGTGGGCATGGTCGTCAGGTTACGCAGCGGGAAACGATCTATGAAATGAGCGAGGGAGGCGTCTCCCACACCGCCTCCCTCTTTATCGCGGGCGCGTACAGGGCGTACACGTATCCGCGAACTTGCGATGACTACAAACTCAAACTCCGTCCAGGGAGTCCTACAATGTGGGTGCGGTTAAACATTTACACAACCGACTTGACCGTGTCAAGGAAAAAGTCATCACCTCTTTGCGGTATCGCGAAAGTCTTCGATATCCATGCCGTACCGTTCCTTCACATACTCCTCAGCGGCTGCATTCACCGAGCGGAGATTGACAAGGCGACGCTCACTCTTCTTGATATGTGCGCGGGCCCGGGCCGCCATTTGCGACAGGAGGTCGCGTCCCTCCGCCATCTCAGACTCGACCTTTTTCCTGAGATCGAACAGCTCTGACGCCTCTGCATCAGCCCGCTCTCGAATGAGTTCAAGGAACCTTGATTTGATCTGTGCGATCTGCCTGATGATGCGCACGAGCTGGTCACCGATACCGTCTCCACCGATCAGGTCCGGGCTGTGACGGAGATCCGCCGCCAGCTTGTTCAGCTTTGCCTGGTCGCCGGTCGAATACGCTTGGTTAAGCTCGGCCATCAGGCCGTGCCGACGCTCCTTTTCAACTGCGTCCAGGGCAAGGTCCGGGTGGATGATCCGAGCCAGGTTGTGATAAGCCTTACGTGCCTCAGGCGTAGGATCGAACAGGCCTTCGGACTCAGCCGTTTCGGCGGCAGCTTGCGCCGATTCTTCGGCCCGACGGCGAAGCTCTTCAGCCTTTTTCTTGATCTCTTCGTCGTCAGGAACTAGCTTGTATTCCTCTTCCGCGATCTGCGCCTCGATCTCATCATGTTCCGCGTAGAGCCGGGCAACGTCCATCGTGTATCGTGCCTCAAAGCGCTCCAACGCGAACCGGAGAACGGCCATCTCCTCCTCGCGATCAGCCAGACGATCCTTGAGCCGATCGAGGACGCGAAGTTTCTTATCGAGCTCGATCTCTTCCGGCGCTTTGCTCATGAATACAGGTTCATCGGCCGCGTGAGCAACTCGACCGGGTCAGAGACGTTCAACGCCTCGCGAACAAAGAAAGGTTCACCGGCAGCGACGCCGATCATCGTTCCAAAATGTCTCGAGCGGCCTTCCAACTGATCAAGAAAACTCTTGCCCGTCAACATCGTTTCAGGCTCGGTCGACAGCGGATCATAAAACTGCGAGCGGTGGGCTCGTATAGCCTCCATCTTTACCCCAAGAAAATCTGAAATATCGACTATAAAGGAAGGTATTACCCGCCGCGAAAAGAGGCAATGGGCTACTATGGGCGGCTGTATTCGATCCTCGCCGGTCTCGGGATCATAATTTCGCATCGCCGCCAGCCGTGACGATTCACGAACGATCTGGGCGATGTGATCGTGGTCGGGATGCGAGTCCTCGTGCTGATGCGTCAACACAACCCTCGGTCTCAACCGGCGAAAGGCCCGCACCATCGAGTGCCGCTCCGTATCGGTGATGAGGACGTGGCCATCCGGCAGGCCAAGGTTCTCTCGCACATCGAGCTTGAGAATTCTCGCCGCGTCCTCGGCCTCTTTTGCTCGGCCCTCGACCGTCCCACGCGTGCCCATCTCGCCGCGGGTCACGTCCAGTGCGCCGGTGCGGTAGCCGAGTGAATTCATCTTGAGCATCGTACCGCCGACCGAGAGCTCAAGGTCATCTGGATGCGCAAAAACTGCAAGGATATCGACCTGGCTCATGTCGTTAATTTATCACACGGCCGCTCTGTTAACATTCACTTATGAAGCTTACAGTACTCGGCTCTGGCACGTCGGTGCCGCATCCGCGGCGAACTGGCTCGGCGTATTGGCTCGAAACATCGGGCGGTTCGCTCTTGCTGGACTGTTCGGGGCCGGCAGGGTCGAGAATGGCCGCGACAGGAGTGGATTGGCCAAACCTCGGCGCAATCTGGATCTCACATTTTCACCTTGACCATATCGGCGGACTTGCACCTTTCCTGGCCGGGACCAAGCATGCGCAAGAGATGAAGGGAAGACAGAAACCACTCCGGATCTTTGGTCCGATTGGCCTCGCCAAGCTGGTCGATCGGTTAAGCGATGCGAATGACTATCGCCTCGTCGAACAGCCTTTCCCGATCGACATCATTGAGGTCGGATCGCTCGAACCATTCGAGATCGTTACCGCTGTTCAGGCGATCGCTATGAAAACCCTACATACGGCCGAGAGCCACGCAATCCACATCCGCGATGGCAACAAGTCGCTCGTATACACATCGGACACGGCATTTGATGAGACACTCGCGACTTTCGCGAATCGGGTAGACTTACTCCTGATCGAGTGCTCTTTTGTCCGTGACAAACCGGTCGAGAAACACCTCGAACTGGCCGAAGTGATGCACATTGTAAGAAAGGCTCGGCCAAAATGTGCCGTGTTAACGCACCTCTATCCTGAATGGGACAACGTCAAGTTTCAGGATGAGGTCAGAAGGTTTGACTCGGCTACGGAGATACTGCAGGCCTCGGACGGCATGACTGTCGAGGTCTAACCGCTTGCGTGTTTCTTTGCCACGGCAATAAGATCAGCGGGCATCCATTCTTCGATGACCTTTTCTTCAGCGGCGGCAATGCCCTTGGAGCGGTTCCGCCATTCCTTCGCGGGGTCATCCTCGCGGCCGGATTCTTTAGGGTAATTCTCGACCTGTTCAAGGCTGATCACGATGCCAAGGGCAACTTCGTTCCAGTCCTCGCTCTGGATGCCCCGGAGCACGACCGGTAGGCCGGCTGTCCAATCCTCCTCCGGGGTGATGTTGTCAAATTCCGGTATGGTCAATGTCACGGTTGAAGGAAATGGGCCGCTGCGAAATTCGCTGACGATGCTCTTTCGCAACTCATCAAACGACGCAGACGGATCACTGCTCCGCATCTCCATCGCACGCCTAAAGATATCTGATACACTAGGTTCGTTCATGGCTTTTCAGCCACAGGTTAGCACATATTGCGAAACCGGCGGAAAGAGCGCAACGTAAACCTTCGTTAACCGCATCTGATGCGTGAGCACTTTTGACCAAGATGAAAACAGCCATCGCTATAGTATTGACCCTCTTTACGGGCACCATCGCGTTTGGCCAGAACGAGCAGGCTCCGATCCTCGAGAAGGAAATCACCTATAAGAACTGGAAGTACAAGGACGTCCGCTCGGGCGCAGAGACGGAGTTACGCAAGCTCGCGAAAGGAAAAAAACTCGTCATCGTTGTCTATTTTGCCCCGTGGTGCGGCAACTGGCGTCACGACGCTCCGTTCCTGCAGCGGTTCTATGAGAAATACCATGGCAAAGGACTCGAGATCATCGGTGTCGGCGAGTATGATCCTGCGGCGTCGATGCGAGGCAATCTGGACACTCTAAAGGTCACATTTCCCGTCGTTTTCGAATCCGAAAGCCGTGCAGATAAGCAAAGGACCTCGCACTACGACTATCGCAAATCTACCGGAGATAATAGGAACTGGGGATCGCCGTGGTACGTTTTGCTGAGTCCGTCAGCGATGGAGAAAAAGGGAGACGTGCTCGTGAAGAAGACCCACGTCATCAACGGTGAGATGATCGAGGCCGAGGGGGAACGGTTCATCCGGCAAAAGCTCGGGTTGCCTGTTGCCGATACAAAGACCGCTGACAAGGATGCAAAGATCGAGGTCTGTGACCCGAATCAACCTTCAAGC
>CAZMQR010000055.1:0-11071 GCA_964568325.1 uncultured Chloracidobacterium sp.
GTTCGCCAGCCCGATCGTGAAAACGATCAGCAGCACGCCCACGCCAATGCCCAGAACACTCACGACCGTCCGGGCGGGCCGATGCAGCATATTTGAGAAAACGAGACTGTTCATTTAGAGGCCGAACCAATATTCTCCGGCATTGAGCGGCATTAGCTTAGACTGCGCCGGATTCAGTTTCCTCGATAAGATAGGGCGAGACCGCAGGTTTCTCGACATCCGCTTCGAGAACCTTTGCTATCACCGGCAGGCTGAGCGAGCGGGTCTTTTCGATATGCGGCACCTCATGTCCTTTTGCGTAGACCGCATGACGGCCGTGTTCCTTGTACCAATCGGCCAGGCTCGCCGTCTTGTGCATTTCCTCAATGATCTGCCGCCAGCCAACGCCGGTATTGTATGCACAGAACGAGATCTCGCCCTCCTGCGTGCCATATGGGATGACACACATCTCGGTACGCCGAAAATCATATGTGAACAGATCCTGAAACCACATCCCTTCAACGCACAGCACACGCCACATGTCCTCTTCCTTGCGTTCTACCTGCATCCGGTCGTTGCGATCCGAGTTTGATGTAGTGGACGATGGTTTGAAGAGGTTGACGATCTGAGATATCGGAAAGCCCGCAGGCGCACGCGAGGCATCGTAATTGCGCATTATGGCTAGCCCGAGCTGCGTCATCGTCAATTTCTTTCCCCGAGCAGTATCCGTTATCGTCGCCACGTCCTGCATGAACCGTTCGTAGTTAAAGAACTCGAACAGCGAGCGCATCTCGTTCGTCTTCTTGTTGACGACGATCAACGTGAAGATGCCGCAGTTCGGATGGCAATTGCATGACGACCAGCCCCACGGCGCATCTGCGCCCTGGAGCATGTCCATTACGGATGTAAAGGCGGAATAGCTTGAAAGAGGAAACCAATCCCTGAGCGGCTCAAGCGTTCCCTCGAGTTGACGCTTGAGATCGTGCGTCATTCCCGCGAGCGTATACCGCTGCTCCATACGGTCCTTTTCTGAGATATCCTCATCACGGCCGGTAAAGCTAACCGGCTGAAAGGCTATCGTCTGGACCTTGTCGATGTTCTCGGCCGCAAACTTGACGATCGAACCGATGCCATCGTTGTTCCAAGAATTGACTATCGTCGTGACAAGCGTGACCTTGATGCCGACCGAAGCGAGGTTCTCGATGGCCTTTAGCTTTACATCAAACAAGTTGCCGACGCCGCGGTGCTTGTTATCCTCTTCGTTCGTGCCGTCAAACTGCAGATAAACACCGTGCTGACCGGCGGCTTTCGCAGCTTTACAAAACTCAATGTCCTCGGCGTAACGGATACCGTTCGTCGCGGCGAGAATGCGATAGAAACCGACCTTCTTTGCATAAGCGACCGCATCCAGAAAGTACGGCGACAGGGTCGGCTCACCGCCCGAGAACAAGATGATTATCTGGCGGCGTGGCTTAAAGGAAACCGCTCGATCGAGTATTGCCTTTGTGTCTTCGAATGTCGGCTCGTGAACATAGCCGACCTGGTTCGCATCCATGAAGCACGGATTGCACATCATGTTGCAGCGATTTGTCAGATCGACGGTCAGGACGGCGCCGCGGCCAAATTTGATGTCGCTCGTGCCATGATGATGGACGTGAGTATCTTCGGCGGCCTTGAAATCTCGCCCGAAGAACAGCTTTTCGATCCGATCAAGAAATCTCGCGTCAGTCGCAAGTACGTCTTCGTACAGGCCGTGCGTCGGACACTCCTTTCGCATCAGGATCTGCCCGTTCTCTTCAAATATCTGAGCCTTTATCTCGCCCGGATGTGCGTCCATCAGGATGTCGAGCGGGATATCGCCGGAAATGACGCCGTTGCGCACGGACTTAACACACGCAGGGCAGAGCGAATCTGTCTCGCGGGGAAATCCTAGCGGGGGAGCCGTCCTTTCATGGGATTTCAAGAGCGGTTCGGCAGCCCACGCGGGCTTGATGGACTTGCCCTCGGGAACCGCGCGATTAACCGCCTGAAAAGCCCTCCAGCCAAGGTCTGCGATCTTGGAAACTGCCTGCGAGCCGGCCATTCCCTTACCTTTGCCTTCGCCGCGCCTAAAGTTGTCGCTGAACATAGCTGCCTCCCCGGAACAACTAGTAAGTCTAGCAGAATTCCGGGCGAGCCCCTAGATAGATATTCCCGAACCAGAGTCGCTAGATGCCCGGCTTTTTCAGAATCTCGGCCAAGGCTTGCATACGAACGCCATCCGCGCCAAACGAGGCATTGTAGCGTCGGCTGATGTCCTTTCCGAGCTTTTTCATCTTGTTCTTGTCCTGCTTATCGATGGCGGCACGGACGGCGGAGATGTCGGCTGCCGACATCGCCTTCGAACGTTCGAGTTGATCGATATAGGCTTTTGCAACCGGCATGCTGCTTGGCCAATGAAAGCGCTGCTGTGTCTGGACGTTCAGGGCGTCAACATGGACAGCTCTTGCGGCATCGATCTCGTTCTGCGAAAGATATTTGGTCGGCGTCAGCTCAAAGATGTCCAGGCCGCGAGCGATCTCGGACGAATAGATACGTCCATTGTACCAATATGCCGACCATGAACCGCCGAGGACCAGCACCTTGTCGTCGATCGGACCTCGGTCGAAATACGCGATCTCCACCGGTCTTGCCGGATCCGTAAAGTCCATCAGCGAAATACCGCCCTGATACCACGCCTGGATCTTAAGGTCGCGTCCGGGCACCGGGACGAGCGAACCATTGTGGGCCACGCAGTTTTCGCTGTCGCCCTGAGCCGCGGGCAGCTTATAGTAACCGGCGAAGCGCAGCTTGTCGTCCTTAAGATTGAAGACCGCATCGGCTCCCCAGACATTTGGGTCATTCGCACGACACCGAGCGCCCATACCGCCGCCCCACTCATCGGTAAACACGACTTTTGTGCCGTCATTTGAGAAAGCAGCCGAATGCCAATACGCATAGTTCGGGTCATTCACCGCATCGATCCGTTTCGGGTTTGCGGGGTCCTTGATGTCAAGGATTATCCCATTGCCGGAACAAGCCCCTGCGGCAAGGCCAAGCTCCGGATATGCAGTGATATCGTGGCATTGATCCGTCGGTGTGGGCGTGCCCGTTCCGTGTGTTGCCGCGCTCTTAAGACCCGCGATCTCGCCTGTCCGCGATTCCATAAAGATCCGGGGAGCAGAAACGATCTTGGCATCTTGCGGATTTGCGATCGGCACCTTGATGACCTCGATTCGGAAGAGCGCCGTCTCAGGGTTCTTGTCGGGTGTGCCGGCCGAGCATCCGGCAAGCTCTTCGTCCTGCCGCACAAATGACGTGCCCGAAACATAAATGTAGACGTTTTCCTTGTCCTTAGGATCTGCCACTAACGTATGAGTATGAGAGCCGCGACACGTCTGAACGGCGGCTATCTGCTTCGGTTTGTGGATGTCGGAAATATCAAATATCCTGACGCCCCGAAAACGATCCTTGCTGGCTGCCGGCAGGCCGCCGCCCTGCCCATTGGTCGGCGGAGGAGGCGCGGGGAATCCCTGCTCCCCACAATCGAGGCGGCCGTTCTGCATCTCGACCGACATGAACATCAGGTTGCCAAATACCGATACGTCGCCTTGCCCGCCCGGACAGACCATCGACGTCAGTAGCTTCGCATTAGCCGGATCGGCAACGTCATAAATATTGATGCCGTAGAAATTCCCGACGAATACTCGATTGCCCTGAAACGCCAGGTCCGAATTCCCGAATGCCAGCCCGCCAAGCAACAGCCGCATTCCGACCGGGACCATTGCCGGATTGCCAATGCCTAGTGCTCCGAGGGCCGTGCCCATCTTCGGGCCCTCAGGATCCAAACCGAGTTGGAAGGCATCAGGTTTCTTTAACAATTGCAAATGTTTGATCCCGAACGCAGCCTCACCTGCGTCAAACAGACCGGGCGAGAGGTTGGCACGCGGATCGTTCGCGTCGGAACCTTTCATCCCGGCAGGCAGCGGCGGTGCTTTTTGCAGCGCAAACGGGTTGGTTTCCGGCGGCGCGGGAGTAGGTGATGGCGACTGGCCAACGGCGCTCGACACTATACCGAATGAAAGACAGAGGACGACGACAAGGCGAAGACTCGCGGTTCTGGTTAGATTCATGTTCTCTATTACGGTTTCTCACCGAGTAATGTTTGCATTCTCTTGATCTCGGCTCGCTGGCCGCTGTCAACATCGGTCGCGAAATTGAATATCTCAGCTTCCTGGCCTGCTCCGGCAGTACTGAAGAGGTCCTTGACCATCACCAGAGCCCCCTCGTGATGCTGGATCATGCCCGTCAAAAACAGTCGGTCAAACGATGCGCCTTTGGCGTTTCTTAACGCATCCATCTGCTTTGGCGTTAGCATTCCCGGCATCATCATCGGCTCGGCCTTCATCTCCATCCCGGCCATATGATGATGCTCATGTCCGCCTGCACCGCCTTTCGTCGGCAACGATGCTGGTTTTCCGCGAGCAGCAAGCCAACGCTCCATAAACGCGATCTCGTCAGCCTGCGAATGGCTAATACGCGCCCCGAGCAGCTTGAGTTCCTTGTTTGTCGTCCGCTCGTCTATAAGCGCCGTCATCTCTACGGCCTGGGCGTGGTGGTGGATCATACCCTGCATAAACTCTACGTCCATCGCCGCTACGGGTGCGAGTATCGCACGGGTTGTCGCAGGCAGGACCTTGGTCGGCTGGCCCGGGGCCCCGGGCTGAACGATAAGCGGAGCGGCCCCATTCTCTTGCGCCGCAGCCGAAAAGGCCAGAAATAGAATGACAATGGCTAATTGAGTGATTCGAGTCATAACATTCGCATCAAAAATGAACGAATTCCTTGAAGAGGTTCGCAAGGAATTTTACGCCCAACGACATCGTCCCGCTTCGGATGCCGTCCTTCCACGTATATCGGCTTGGATACCATACCTCGGCCGCGACCACATTTGAAGCGTACGTCCCGACCAACCGGGGAACGCCGATGGTCCGCCGGCCGTCCGGGCGACGGGCGGTAAATACAGAAACGAGAGCGTTCCCGACCTTGTTCCCCACTCCCTTATTCTTCGTCCGGTAGAATTTGCTGTCCAGCTTAAATGCCTCATCCAGGCCGTAACGGACGCTGCCGCTAATGGCACGCTTGCCAAAGTTCGATGCCAAGCGTTTACCGAAACCGTCCCAATGCGGGCCCCATTCTCGCGGGCTGTTGCGTGCGGTTCCCCAACCGGCCGAAGCCACCATTCGTGCCCACGCACCGGGGCCGATCAGCCCTTTTACGAATCGCGTTCGTCGCGTCTTGGCATCCGGCCTAACGTATTTCCCGACCTTGAGTGCATCGTCGTCCCCGGCAGACGCATCGCCAGCCGTCTTCACGACCGGCGCAGGCTTCGTTGTCTGGGCGGAAAAAGCTCCGACGAACATAACCAAGCAAAAAAACATCAGAACAAGAGTTCTCATAGCTAGTAGCGTGCCCCTATAGCAATGGCTTGAGGGCCTTATAGATATTATCGGTCATTATACGGGCCCCGGCAGGATTTGGATGAATGCCGTCGGCCTGGTTCAGTTCCTTTTTGAGCGCGACGCCATCAAGGAGGAACGGGAGGAACTTGATCTTGTGTTCGGCCGCGAGGTCGGGAAACACCATCGTAAACTCCCTTTGATACTCTGCTCCCATCGTCGGGGGAGCAAGCATTCCGCACAGCAGCACGCGAAGGTTCTTCGCCTTTGCCTTCCGGATGATCTGATCGAGGTTCTCCTTGATATCGGCAACCGGAACGCCTCGCAGGAGGTCATTTGCCCCTAGTTCAAGGATCAGTATTGTCGCATTGTCCTGATCGAAGACCCAATCGGCCCGTTCGAGGCCGCCGATCGTCGTATCGCCCGACACGCCGGCATTCACGACCTCATAGGCGTATCCATCCGCTCTCAGTTTCTCCTGCAGAAGATACGGATATGACTCTCTTTCGGTTAATCCAAATCCGGCGGTCAGGCTATCGCCGAGCGAAATGATCTTTGGCAATGTTGAACGCGGTTCCGGCTTAGTCGGCGTCCTGCTTACGGCATTTCTCGGTTGAGCTTCTGAGCAGGCGAACAGCGCCACCGCAAAGATCGTGGAACCAAGTATGGCAGCTATTCGAATAAGTGACAGCATCGCGACTGATTAGTTTACGCTAACAAAGGAGATTTTGATGCGGAAAGAGTGGAGTTTAGTGGCCGCGTTTTGGCAAGCTAGATACAGCGATAGTTTTCCCGAGATATGATCAGCCTTAACCAACTCACCAAGATCGTCCGTTCCGGCACTGAAGACCTGACGATCCTGTCGAATGTATCGCTCGATATTCCGGAAGGTCAGTTCGTCGCCGTTACGGGTGCCTCGGGCAGCGGCAAATCGACGCTGCTTGGGCTGATCGCGGGGCTTGACGCTCCGACATCGGGCCGCATCCGGGTAGATGACGACGATATTACCTCGCTCGGCGAGGACGCGCTTGCCGCGATCCGCGCGCGCAAGATCGGCTTTGTCTTCCAGTCTTTCCATCTGATCCCGAGCCTGACCGCATTTGAGAATGTGATGATCCCGATGGAGATCCTCGGCCTGGACAACGTGAGCGACCGTGCCGCCCGGCTGCTGGCCGCGGTCGACCTTGCCAACCGCGGTCACCATTACCCGAATGAGCTTTCAGGCGGCGAGCAGCAGCGAGTCGCGATCGCGCGGGCCTTTGCGAACAGTCCGAAAATACTACTGGCCGATGAACCCACGGGCAACCTTGATTCAAAGAACGGTGAGCACGTATTCGAGCTAGTGGAGCAGCTTCACGCTCAACACAAGGTCACCCTTGTCCTTGTGACCCACGATACAGCACTCGCGGGCCGGGCCGAACGCCGCATCGCCCTGTCTGACGGGCGTGTCGTGGCGGACGAACTGAACTAGATGCGATTTATCCTGAATCTCACGCGACGCGAGATCCGCTCGGCCTGGCGGCGACTGTTGTTTTTCTTTCTCTGCATCGCCGTGGGCGTCGGTTCGGTCGTAGCCCTGCGCTCGATGATCCAGAATCTGAACAAGGTCGTTGGCAACGACGCTCGGGCGCTTATGACGGCCGACGTTGAGATAACCTCGACCAATGATTTCTCACCGTCAGAGATCGCTGCCATTGAGGCAGTCGTCAGCCGTTTCCCGACGATCGAAGCCCGGACCGAGGTGATGACGACGGCCGTAATGGCACGCCCGACAGATCCGTCGAATCTCGCACTTGAGTTCGTCGAACTAAAGGGTGTCACCTCGGGATTTCCTCTTCTCGGTGATTTCCGCCTTTCTGACGATTCTCCCTTCAGTATGGATCTTCTGGAGAACGATGGGGCTGTGATCGGACGAGTCCTTCTCGAGGAATTGAAGATCGGCGTGGGCGAAAAGCTGAAGATCGGTAATCGACAGTTCACCGTCCGCTCAACGTTCGAAGAGGAACCGGGCGGAACCAGTGGGTTTCGCCTGGGCCCTCGTGTTTTCGTTGATATCAAGGCCTTTGAGACCGCCGGCATCTCGCGAACGACAAGCCGCATCCGCCGCCGTATCCTGTATCGGACATCAGACGATCCAACCAAGCTGGTCACTGAGCTTCGCAACGCCCTGAAAGGCACGACCGTTCAGGCCAACTCATATCGCGAACAGCAGGAGAACATGAACGAGCAGTTCGAGCGAGCAGAGAATTACCTATCGCTCACGGGCCTGCTGATCCTCGTTTTGGGCGGCGTCGGCATATGGAATGTGTCGCGCGCATTTGTCGAGCAGAAACGCAAAACGATCGCCGTGCTCAAATGCCTCGGTGCGTCCGGAAATCGCGTGATCACCATCTATTTGCTGCAGATCTGGTTCCTGGGGCTGATCGGAAGCCTATTGGGCGTCGGGCTCGCTCAATGCGGCCTCCTGCTGGCTCAGTGGCGATTCAATGACGCACTGCCCGCAAAAATGAGCTATGCCGTAACCTTCGCGACCGCCTCGCACGGCGTCGCTCTCGGCTTGATGATCTCGATGCTCTTCGCCGCACTGCCGCTACTGCAGATCAGGCAGATCAAGCCGAGGATGCTCCTGCGCGACGACAATAACCTCAACCTCACGCACTTCGGCCTGTCAAAATGGCTTCTCGCCGGGAGCTTTCTGACAGGGCTGCTTGCTTTGGCGATCTGGCAGGCCGGCTCGATCCGCGTTGGCTTGTTTTTCCTGGCCGGGCTTGCCGTTACCGGCGGCGTTCTCTACCTTTCGGCAACGATCCTGACAGCGGTCCTTAAGCGAGTGGGGATCGTAGGCTCATTCCCGCTCCGGCAAGCCATCAATTCGCTCTATCGGCCGGGCAATCAGACGCGGGTTGTCCTCCTCGCAGTTGGCCTCGGCGTGTTAGTCGTCCTTACGGTGACGTTGATGCAGGAAAATCTCGTCCGCGAATTTGATCTGACCCGAAACAGCCGGCTTCCGAGTTTGATCTTTGTAGATGCCCAACGAACTCAAGTAGCAGAGGTTGCCCGGATCATTGAGTCTTATACCGGAGAGGCGCCGGAACTGGTGCCGACCGTGCGTGCCCGGATCGCGGCGGTCAACGGCGTTCCGATCGATTATCAACAGACTGAGATCAGGCAGAACCAAGGCCAGATCGGGCGAGAATTTGCCCTCACATACCGGCCCAACCTCGAGGAGAACGAATCGCTCGTCGCGGGCGACTGGTGGCGGCCCGACGAGGCCGCATCCGAGCCCGAGGTTTCTGTAGACGAGCGCATGGCAAAAACTCTGCAGGTGGCCCCCGGAGACACGATGACGTTCGATATTTCCGGCCGGGCGATCAATGCACAAGTGCGAAGCATCCGCAAGATCGACCTGAGGAACGCACGCTCGGCCTTTGTGTTCGTATTTCGTCCGGGCACATTGGACAAGGCACCCCAGAGCTTTGCGGCAACAGTTTTGAGCCACGTTCCTGCCACGGAACGGCAGCAGCTTCAGCGCAAGATCGTTGACAATTTTCCAAATGTTCAGGTGATCGATGTCGCTGACGTCCTGGCCGCGTTCAAGCGGGTGCTTAACAATTTCGCGATCGCGATCTCAGTTGTAGGAAGCTTTGTCCTGCTCGCCGGCGTTCTCATCCTGATCGGATCTGTCGCCCTCACTCGGTCGCAGCGGATATACGAGAACGCGATCCTAAAAACGCTCGGTGCGAGCCGATCTACTCTGACGATGATCCTTGTCTCTGAATACGCATCGCTCGGAGCGATCGCAGGCCTGATCGCGACCGGCTTTGCCTACGGCCTCGCTTTCGCGATCTCGCGCTACATGATGAACATTGATTGGGTGTTCGATCCGCTGATCGGGCTTCTGGGCGTTGCGGCCTCGACAGTGCTGGTCACCGTGGTTGGGACGGCCGCTAGTTTTGACGTTCTGTTTCGTAGGCCGCTCGCGACGCTCCGTTCGCAATGACCGCATTAACCGGGTTCGTCCTGCAGCACCAATCGAAGGCCTACCTGGCCGAGCAATGTCTCAAGGTAGGCTCCAAAGCGGTGAAGGATAGGAACAAGATCACTGCTCTGTCGAGCCGCGACCACCTCATCCGCAAACCTCTCGAACGTTTCCATATCCTTGTAAAAGAGGAATCTGACGGCAGATGCCATAAAACCGTGAAGCTCCGCCTGCATTGCCGATATCTCATCTTTCTTACTCCGCCGTTCGGCAGCCTGGACGGCTTCGAGAAGCGACGCTAGGCCCTTGCGAAGCTCAACTGAGTTATCGCGTTTTTCACAAAACTCGGGAAACAGTTCATAGATCTCGATCTGCGGGTCAAACTCGCGAGCGAGGGTGGTAAGCATTTGCTGAAAACCATCGTTCAGGAGTGAGTAAGCAGTTTCGATCCGCGCATAGATGGCCGTGCAAGCCCGCAGCGTCGGCAGGGCCACCAGTTCCTGCGAAAAGACTTTCTTTAGCTCGATCGTTGCGGTGTATGCGGCGGCGTCGAGTGACGCAAAGATATGGCTTTCGTCACCGGAAAGCCCCTTAAGGCGCCGGTCGATGCGTTCGGTCAGTTCAATTACCTGTTCGTTCACGCGGGCAAAGATCACAAGGGTCGGTTTCAGCGGTTCGTCAGCCCGGAGCATGCGTTCGACGACATTCAGCCACCGAAGGACCCTACCAAAGTCGGGCAGGAGCGATGCCACTTCGTCGAGGCCCGGAACTGAATGGCCTGAACTCGATGCGGCACGTCTGAGTATCGTCGGCAGAAAAAGCTCGCCTTCACGTTCCGCGTTAGCGATCACAGTATGAAAAGCCCGTTCTGCCCGCAACTTCTCGATAACTGTGGCCCGAACCGTATCTCTCGCGTTCACCCGTGCATTCCGGCAGGCGGCCGCGACCTGCATACATTCCTGCAAACTCGCATAGAGGCCGGACAGGTCATACAACTCGTTCGGCACGGGTTTACCCGCGGGCCTTCGGCTTAATATCCTGGCCGTGAGGAGTACACATCGTTCGAGAACCGAATGGACCAGTTCGATGGCTTTATCGTCAGTGTGAAGCCGGCTGACAGGATGACCCGAGCCGATCCTGAACTCCTTCGAAGCCAGGAAGCTCTCTATGCCGGACAGCCAAACACCCAGATCAACAATGATCTCGGTTTCAACGCCCGGCTGCTCATGCACCGCACGGCCTTTCCGGCTCACCTCGCGCGTGGCAGGTCGAGCGCGGACGGCTAACGGTTCATCGAGGAGAAGAGAATCCAATATGTGTGCCTCACAAGATCAGGAATACGGACGAAGAGAGAGGGAAAGCCCGCTATATCATTTATATCGCGATTGGCCCGGCGGTGGCAATAGAAATCTGCTTGCCGTTTAGATACGAGTTGTCTATTCTGAGGCCAATATGGGCCCAATCGTAACGATCGGAACTCACAACCGCGGCAAGCTTTTGGAAATGTCTCACCTGCTGGGCGAACTACCTGTCGACATTCGCGGGCTGAGCGACGATATCATCGAGATCGACGAAACCGGCAAGACATTCGTCGAGAACGCCGCCATAAAGGCTGTGGGCTATGCCCGCAGCACCG
>CAZMQR010000056.1:0-2890 GCA_964568325.1 uncultured Chloracidobacterium sp.
AAATGCCTGGAGCGCAGGCGCCTCGCCTGCACCGCCCGTCTCGCCTCCGCCTCTTGAGGACGCCGCGAGCGGCGTTTGCAGGCGGGACGCCTGCTCTCCAGTCCGCTCCGCCACAAACTCCATCCCCAGGCCGCCCGCGATCTTGTCCACGATCTCCATGTTGAGATTCGGAACCCGCTCCGGCCTGCCGTCGAGAGTTGGTTGAGTAGAGTCGGGATAGACATAAAGCGGAAAGATGAAAGCATTATCAACAGACGACACTATGCTCTTATCAATTAGGCCGCTCGCAACAACCGGAGTAAGAACATTCCCAACACGACTCTGGCCAATGGCTGTAAGAGCTAGATTGTTACGACCGTTAAGATTCGTCATAAAGTCGAAGCGGGCACGAGCAAGAATCTTTGGATCGTAGTAGATATATCGGCAATCAAAAGGTCGGTAAGAGATTGGGCAGATGTTGCTCGAATCATCAAAATTGCTGACAAGCGTCTCATGCTGAAAACCAACACGGGTGTCATCGTTACCGGAGGTAATTCCCATGTTGTTGTTGCCGAACAACTCCGAAAGTTGGATGCCTTCTTCATAATGTCCCTGCGCCGCAATGTCGAAGGGAATCATGTAGTATCGTGGCTCTCTTGGCGTCAGCAGTGTATAAGGAACGGAGGAGATATCATTCTTGAGTAAGAAGGAGTATTTGTCACCTCTTTTTCCGTAGAGATCGAAATGAAAGACCTGTCCGAGTTCGTCCTCCTTCTTCTTTCCATTCTTAATAAGGAGATTTATTGAAACGCCTTGCATGATATCGAACACATTGATGTCGGGTGAACCATCAGGGCATGTTTCCTGTTTTGTCGTATTTCCGTGCAGATCGAGGACATAGATCTTGTCGTAGGTCTTTAAGAGATTCCAGCGCATGCCGCGAAACGTCGGATTATCGAGAAATCCGTGCGGGTTAATGAACGCGAGAAGTCCCTCGCCATTCTTCTCGATCAATTGCTGGCCAAGCCGAATGAATTTTACATAGTCGTCATTGATCCACTTCGGATTTCTTTCTTTTAGCTTCTCTTTTCCGCCCGGTTCTTTTTTGTAGTCTTCCATCAGCGACATTATCCAGTCGCCTTTATTCTTTGACTCGCCGCTATACGGCGGGTTGCCGATTACGACCATTACGGGTGTGTCGCGTTTGATGTGGTTGGCCTCGTTGGCCTCGGTGCTGAGCCACGACGCCCAGAGCGTGCCGGTGTCGGGGTGATATTCCTCGAGCGAATTGGTCAGGTAGATCTGAAACCGCTGCGTCCGGCCGCCCTGCGGCTCTGCCGCTCTATTTGCGGTGAAGCTCTGCTTCACCGGAGGTTCACCAAAAACTTCTTGAGGCTGTGCCTCCGCATCGGCGGCGGCAGAGCCGCGATCGGGAGGAGACACGGCCGGAGCAGCAGAGCTGCTCCGCAAATAGGGCGGCGAAGCCGCTTCCTCCGAGAGTTCGCTTAACAAGAGGTCCAGCTTAAGGTGCGCCATCGCATATGACGCCATCAGCAGTTCAAAACCATTCAAACGAGGTATCAGGTCGTTCTCGACATACGTCGGCCACGCGCCCTGCTGATTCTCGAACCGTTTGTATATCTGGCGGATCACCTGTGCGAGAAACGTGCCCGTGCCCGCGGCCGGATCGAGTATCTGGACGCGGTGAAATTCCTTTTCGATGTCCTCGTAGACGGTGCCTTCGCTCTTTTTCCTTACGACGGGCGTCTTGACCTTTACCTTGACCTTGCTCGTGTCGGCAAGCCCCGCCGCGAGGCCAAATTCGGTTTTGAGGATGTCGTCCACGGCCCGCACGATAAAATCCACGACCGGCTCCGGCGTGTAGTAAACGCCGCGTGCCTTGCGAAGCTTTGGGTCGTATTCGGCAAGGAACGTCTCGTAAAAATGGATTATCGGGTCCTCGCTGCGGCGCGTCTTGCCAAAATTCTTAAGGATCGCGGCAATGTCCGTCGCCCTGAAAAGGTCCGCGAGGTCATCGACAATCCAGTCGATCCGCGTGTCGAGGTCGTAGCCCGCGATGTATTGGAACAGCTTTCGCAGGAAAGGATTCGTCTTTGGGATAAGCTCGGCCGCCTCTTGCCTCGAAAATGTGTCGAGGTCGCGGTCATGCAGCCTCGCCGCAAACATCCCATACGCGATGGTCTGAGCGTAGATATCTGAGAACTGTTTTGAGTCGATGTCGTGAATGAGTATCTGCTTGAAAGCGGCCAGCTGTTCGCGAAGCGTCGTGTTCTCTTCCGTCCTTTCGTCGCTATCCAGCGCGCTCTGTATCGTATAGGCAAGTATCTTTGCCTTATCCGCCATCATCTCGGCCAGCCGCTGCGAGCCCTTGATGGTCTGCGTCGTGCGGCCCGCAAATTCGCGAATACGCGCCTCAAAATGCTCGTAATTTGCCGCAAGCGGCATCACGCGGCCATTCACGATCTCGGCGATCCGCACCGGCGGCCCCGCGATCTCGCCATTCACATAAAAGCGGAACTGCAGATAGTCCGTTATCGCCAGATTGCCGAGGGCCGCGCGATAACGGTCAAATTGTTCCTTGAGGTCCGCCGAGTCGAGGTCTTTGCCCACGTCCTTTGCCTCGACATAGCCGACGGGAATGGCCTTTTTCGTCAGCACATAGTCCGGCGCGCCGCAATCGATGCGCTTTGGCTCATTCGTCGCCGTCACGTCGGGCAGCAGCGATTCGAGCAGCGATTGCAGGTCGCCCCTGAAGCTGTGCTCGGTCGTTATCCCGGACGCGTAACGCCTCGAAACGCTGTCGATGTATTCCTGAATGGTCATTGAGAGAACTCCGGTGGATATGGCAGCCACGGCCGGCACCGTTGCATTTGGCTGGGACGGCGTTGCT
>CAZMQR010000056.1:2990-10831 GCA_964568325.1 uncultured Chloracidobacterium sp.
GGTGGATATGGCAGCCACGGCCGGCACCGTTGCATTTGGCTGGGACGGCGTTGCTGATCGCAAGAGTTCTCACATTCACGGCCGTGCGGCGGTGCGTTTCGAGGATAGTTGGTATCGGCGTTCTCGCGGGGCCCGCGGGAGGCGGTCCGGCGCTTTTTGCGTCCCTAAAACGGTCCGTTTTTCTATACTGTGGGTCATACGAAATTGCGTTTGGTCATACGATCGGGGGGGGCTGCTGCCGCGACAAAGCGGGTTTTTCCTTGGACAGAGCGTAATGAGTCTCAAGCTGCGTCAGTGCCCCGTCATGGCGCCCTCCCTTACGGTCGGGCTACTGACACTTAGTTTGGTCAGTATGAACGATTTCTTCATTCAGGTTGACCGATTGACCGATACCACCACACGGCTGCGAATCTCCTAACTCTCATTATTGCTTCATTTAACTCTTTGGCACGGGTCTTGTTAATAAATGGTCGGCGGCACGTGTGCCGATTATTCTCTGCCCCGGAATTAGGAGCGACAGAAAAAGATGAATACCCCAACCTTTGACCTAACAGCGACGCGTCGGTTTGCAGCTATTGCGATCCTCGCGTCATTTGTGCTCTCGAACGTATTTGCCGTTGAGACGCTTCGCGGCGGTGCCACGCAGCCTGCTGCGATGTCGGCCGCTACGATGAAGTACACCACCGACCTGACGCAGCTTGGCCGTGACGGACGCTTGCGTGAGGACTCGAGCTTTGAGAGCGAGACGGCCCGGCTCATAAAGGCTCTCACCGGCGGCGGGCTTCGCCAGCCGGTGATCGTCAGCGAAGACCGCGCCGTGCAGGAAACCGTCGTCGAGCAGGCCGCGCTGCGCATTGCAGCCGGGCGAGTGCCCGCCCAGCTTGCCGGCCGCACGATCCTCAAGGTCGAGACCGATACGCTGTTCTCAAATGCCGGTTCGGCCGAAAACGCCGCCCGGATCATCGATGCGATCGTCGCCGACGCCGCGGCTTCAAAGGGCCGCATCATCCTTTTTGTCAATGACCTCACGAGCTTTGTCGGCGATGCCGCCGTCAAGTCGAAATTCTTCGCTTCTGTCGCTGAAGGAAACCTCGTCGTGATCGGCGGCAGCTCGGCCGCCGCCTACGGCGAGCGGATCGAGGCAAATGCCGCTATCGCAGGCTATTTTGAAGGCATCTTGATCGCCGGAACGAGCGCGACAGGTGCCGTCGCAGCCAATTCGGCCCGCAATGCGGACGGCTATCGAGGCGACAATATCTCGCCCGACCTTCGCGATATGATGGCTGCCGACCCGAGCGGCAAGACCCGCGTGGACACGATCGTCCAGGCCAGGGACGCCGACAGCGCAGCCTTTCGCTCGCTGCTCACCGGCGGACAGGCCCGCATCACCGGCCGCATCGGCTCGACCGATACGCTCGTGGTCAATCTTCCGCTGTCGGCATTGAATAAGCTCTCGGCCAGCGGCACGATCAATTACATCTCGCCCGATCGCGCGACCACCATCACCGGCCACGTCGAAGATACGACCGGAACGGCCGCGATGCGCTCGCAGGCCGCGACGCCGGGCCGTGCTGCCTACACGCTCGACGGCGAGGGCATCGGCCTCGCGGTCGTCGACTCGGGCTTGCAGGCCGGCCACAACGGATTTAAGAACGCACAAAATACATCGCGCGTCGTCGCGAGCGTGAATTTTACCAACAGCAACATTAACGATACGGCCGACGTTTACGGCCACGGAACGCACGTCGCGGGCCTCGCTTCGGGCAGCGCGACCCGCAACAGCGGCGCCTATCGCGGCGTAGCTCCGAATGCGAAACTCATCAGCGTCAAGGTGCTCAACAATCAGGGCATCGGGAATACCTCGTGGCTACTCAATGGCCTCCAGTGGATAATCGATAACCGCACGACCTACAACATCAAGGTCGTTAACCTCAGCCTCGGCACGACCGCCGTCGATACTTACACCAACGATCCCGTTTGCCTCAAGGTCAAGCAGCTTGCCGAGGCCGGCGTCGTCGTGATTGCCGCGGCAGGAAATCTTGGCAAGAATTCGCTGGGCCAGAAAATGTATGGCCAGATCCACAGCCCCGGAAACAGCCCTTACGCGATCACCGTCGGCGCAAGCAATTCTTACGGGACGGCAGTCCGCAGCGACGACACGATGGCCAGCTACAGTTCGCGCGGGCCGACACGCAGCTTTTATCGCACGTCGATCGGCACGCCTGTTTACGACAATCTGATCAAGCCCGACATCGTTGCCCCCGGCAATCGCCTCGTCTCGTATAAGTCGAGCAACAATACAATGTCGCAGTCAAACCCGGCACTCAATCTCGACGGCACTAACGACAACGACTCAATGATGTACATGAGCGGCACTTCAATGTCAGCTCCCGTAGTCGCCGGCGCCGCCGTGCTGCTGCTCCAGGTCAATCCAAATCTCACGCCCAACATGGTCCGAATGCTGATGCAGTATTCGGCCCAGCCGATCGCCGGTGCGAAGACATTCGAGCAAGGCGCCGGCCAACTCAATCTCGACGGCGCCGTCCGCCTCGCAAGACTGCTCAAGACCGATGTCGATTTCCAGTCAATGGCAAAGGGCACGAGCATGGTGCCGTCCGGCACGACAGTGCCCGCGGCAAGTTCAACGATCGGCGGCGGCACATTCCCGTGGTCGCAGTTCGTCGTGGGCAAGTTCACGACGATCTCCGGCAGTTCACTCGTCACAGAGTTTCAGACCGTATATAAGCGCGAGAACCTGATCGGCTCCGGTGTAAACTTTGGCAACGGAGCATTCACGCTGAACACCGCGTCGTACTTCACCGGCGGCCTCTCGATCGATCGAAACGTGACGATCAGCAACGGTTTGGCACTGAATGCCGGAACAACCTACCTGTCGTATGGCGTTCTCGTTGGCGATGGCGTTCTCGTTGGTGACGGTGTTCTCGTCGGTGACGGTGTTCTCGTAGCTGACGGGGTATTGGTTGGCGACGGCGTCCTCGTCGGTGACGGAGTACTTGTCGGCGATGGAGTGCTGGTCGGCGATGGTGTGCTCGTTGGCGACAGTGTACTTCTTGGCGATGATACGCCGGCGATGCAGTAGCCATTTCATTCAGGACCAACTGAAACCAGAATGGAGAAGGACATGGAACGCCAGGCCACCCTACAATTGCATCCACCGACGGAAGCCGGATTCAAGCCGGTCACTGCCGGCCCCGACCGAGGGAAGCTGATCGAACTAGTCGATGCGGACAAAGCGGAGATGCTGTTGTTCCTCAAAGTCAGGCCCGTTCACACCGTCGTGATGACGAGCTTCATCAACGACAACGGGGTCGAGAGTGAACTGAACCGAGGCAAGTTCTACGGATATCGCAATTCGACTGGAGTACTTGAGGGTATTGCGCTGATCGGTCATTCGACCCTTGTCGAAGCTCGCACGGATGCGGCCCTTCGCTCACTCGCTAATCGGGCACGGCGTGCTGAAACACCAATACATCTTCTGATGTCGAGTGGTACGGACGCCGAACGATTCTGGCAGCATATGGCAGGCGGCCTGAAGAAGCCGCGGCTCACCTGCGTCGAAAGCCTCTTCGAGGCCGCCCTTCCGTTTCCGGTCCGCTGTTCAGACCCGAGACTCCGGAACGCCGACATCAGCCAACTTGTGGCGGTTGCCGAAGCCCAAGCTGAAGTCGCCTTCATCGAATCTGGTGTCGATCCTATGCTCAAGGACCGTGATGGCTTCCTGAACCGAGTGGCACGCCGAATAGTGCAGAACCGCGTGTTCGTCGTAACGGACGGCGACGAACTCGTATTCAAGGCTGATATTATCGCGGAGACCGACGACGCAATTTATCTAGAGGGCATCTATGTCCATCCAGACCACCGCGGCAAAGGCGTAGGCTCACAATATCTCGCTCTGTTGACGCAGCACCTACTTGATCGCGTAGATAATGTCTGCCTATTGAGCAACATCGAATTCAGATCTGCTCACCGGACGTTTGAGAAGGCGGGCTATCGGCATACTGACAGCTGCGTAACGCTCTTTGTTTAGTTATATTAAACACTGGACAAGAACATTTGTGTCCCTCATAATATAGATGGATGGCAAGTCTGCCACCGAAACGCTGGCTTCGCGGCCTTGTTTTCCGTATCACACCGCCTCCCGTATCACTCCCTAACTCATACACCATGAGTGAGCAAAAATCATCGAGCCGTTACATGATGGCTGTGATCGCGGTCGGACTCGTATGTCTTGCGGCGGCTCTGTCGCGTCTTCCGCTCGAACGGATCGATACATACTTCCTGATACTGAGTACCCTGACAATCCTCGTCGGGTCACGCATTACGATCCAGATCCCCCGATTCAGGTCCTTCATAGCGGTATCGGACGCTTTTATCTTCCTGACGCTGCTCCTTTACGGCGGCGAGTTTGCGATCCTCCTTTCTGCTATTGAGGCGTTCGTCTCGTCGTGGCGGTTCTGCAACCGCAAGATTACAGTCTTTTTTAACGCATCGGTCGTTGCCGTATCCACAACGGTGGTTGTTGCCTTATTGCAAGTCACCGGCCTCAATTCATCAAACTACCTGCACGGCGAAACCGGCAGTTTCACAGGCTTTGTGATCGCACTGTCGCTGATCGCGATGACACAGTTTGCGGTAAATACTGCTCTGGCGGCAGTCTATGATGCCCTACAGAAAGAGCTGCCCCTGTGGGAGACATGGAAGTCGAAATACATCTGGACATTCTATTCGTATTTCGTCGGAGCGATCGGTGCGGGCGGTCTGATCCAGTTGTCAGATGCGGTTGGGATAGGCGCGATCTTCGCCGTCTTTCCTATCATTCTCTTCGTGTTTCTGTCCTACAGGATGTACATGAAGAATGTCGAAATATCGATCGAGCAAGCGGAGCAGGCCGAGAGTAATGCGAGGATACATGAGGCGCAGGCGGAGGCATTGCGCGAATCAGAGGCCCGGTTTCGCAGCGCCTTTGATCATGCTCCGATCGGTATTGCATTGGTCTCGCCGACCGGCGGCTGGTTGAAGGCAAACCATGCCCTGACGGAGATACTCGGTTATGAGGAAGGAGACTTGCTGGCCACGGACTTTCAGTCGCTCACAGTACCCGAGGACCTCGGAATGTCGTTGGTCAAGATACATGAGCTTCTGACCGGAAAATGTGCTAACTGTCAGATGGAGCAGCGTTACATTCATAAGAACGGCCGAACGGTCTGGACCCAGTGGAGCGCCTCGCCGGCCAGCGAAGACCTGTCCAAACACCCCAACCTCATCTTTCAGATCCAAGACATTACCGACAAGAAGCAGGCCGAGCAGAAGCTCCAGTATGATGCGACGCACGATGCGCTGACCAAGCTGCCTAACCGTCAGCTCTTTATGAACAGGCTCCGTGATGCTCTTTCTCGATCGCGAGAGGCAGAGGCATATCGCGTGAGCGTCTTATTCATCGACCTTGATCGATTCAAGTATGTGAACGACAGTCTCGGGCACCTCGTTGGGGACCAACTGCTTCGTGAGATATCTTCCCGGTTGCGTGATTGCATGAGGCCGTCAGACATGGTGGCTCGCCTCGGCGGCGATGAGTTTACGGTACTAGTCGAAGGTGGGTATGACCAGGCCGAGGTAACGCGCATCGCCGAGCGGATCCAGCACAAGTTCAGCATCCCGTTCAATCTGGACGGCCACGAGATCTACAGTTCGGCGAGTATCGGGATCCTAAACGCATCCGAAAAGCATAAGAATGCCGAGGACGTGATGCGCGATGCCGACACGGCGATGTATCAGGCGAAACGGGCCGGGAAGGCGCGTCACGAGGTCTTTGACGACAACATGCACAGTGCGGCCAAGGAGATACTGAGGCTCGAGACCGACCTGAGGCGTGCGGTCGAACGCGAAGAAATATCTGTCGAGTACCAACCGATATGTGACCTAAGGTCCCGTGAAATCATCCGCTTTGAGGCCCTTGCGAGATGGAACCACTCGGAGCTCGGGCCCATCTCGCCAAATAAGTTTATTCCGCTGGCCGAAGAGATCGGTCTGATTGATCCGCTGTGCGAGCACGTACTGCGACGCTCATGTCGCGATATCGGAACCTTGGGCGGTGATGGCCGGGCCTATTCGGTCAGCATGAACCTTTCGTGCCGCCAGTTTGCACAACCATCCCTTGGCGATCGGATACAGCAGATATTGGACGAGACCAACTTCCGGCCAGACAGGCTCTGCCTTGAGATCACCGAATCGGTATTCTTTGAACACCAAGATCGAGCGGCCGAGATGCTCGGTGAGATACGGCGGCGAGGGATCGAGATCAACATTGATGACTTTGGCACGGGTTACTCAAATCTTGGTTACCTGACAAAGCTCCCTGTTTCTGCGCTGAAGATCGATCGATCCTTCGTTTCGATGATCGACGATAAAGGAATGAACGATGAGGTCGTGGGTGCGATCATTACATTGGCCCGCAACCTTGGGCTGAAGGTGATCGCCGAAGGCATCGAAACGCCCGCCCAGCTTCAGCGGCTGACGGAACTCGGTTGCGAAGCCGGGCAGGGATTCCTGCTTGCACGGCCGATGAACAGCAAGGCACTTGCAACATTTCTTCGGTCTGACATTCAGCCCGTCGCGGTGGCGAGGCCTTTCAGCGATATCCCGACGATCCCATCCATTCAGTAGAGACGGTTGACTAGTGCCCTCTCGCAGGTGAACAATTGTTCACAGTGGGTATGTATCGCCGTCCAAGATTCCTCGAAGCCCTGCTCGATATACGTCGTGAGATGGCGAAAGATGCGTCGCACGACGTTTATCTGCTCGCTGAGGTGGTGCGTACCGGTTGTCCAGCCGGGGAACAGGCCGGGACAATGCCGGCGGCAGGCGAGACGAGCGAGGCACCCCTAGCGAGCAAAGCCGAAGCCGTAGCGGCCGACACCCTGACGCCATCGGTCTAGGTATGGTCAGATACATCATCTCGTGCCTGATCCTGCTTGCTGTAGCAGCAGCCTCGGCGGCCTACTTTTTCCCGCCCTACTGGGTTCACCGCTACGACGATCTAATCTCGCGCCACGCTCGTGTATATCGGCTGGATGAGCACCTTGTCTGGAGCGTCATCTACGAAGAGACCTATTTTCGATCGTGGAAGCGCGGGGGCGCCGACGAGATAGGGTTGATGCAGGTCACGCCAACCGTTGCTCGCGAATGGGCACGAGGCACAGGCTTTCGCGAGTTCGAACGCCAGGCGACCGAAAATGTCGTCGAATTCATGGCCGATCCCGAACGCAATATCCAGGCCGGCTGCTGGTATCTCGAACGGCTTCGCGAACCGTATCGCGGGCGGCCGGCCGAAACAGCGATGACGCTGGCTGCCTATAATGCCGGGCCGAGCCGCGTCGAGGAATGGACCCGCGACATCGACGCAGCGACCTTGCCGGAAACCGATTTCATCGCCCGGATCGGGATCGCCTCGACACAGAATTACGTCACGTCGATCCTTATGCGCTACAGGCAATAGAACGCCGGCAACTGTGCTTCAAAGTGACACAGCCTGCATTGCGATAACGCATGTAAACGCCTATAGTTGCAGCAATTTTCGGACTCTGGCGTGTCCCGCTGTGTCCCAGCCCATAGAAGGACAGGTTAAATGTTACAAATAAAGATGTTACGATACGATTTTGGTCACTGTCCCGGTCATTTTCAAAAAAAATTCGTGTGCGTTTTCAAAAATCAAAACTGTTGCAAGCCTAGCACATAGATGCACGATTGTCAAGACATTTTCTCTGAGGGTAGTGGTTCAGTTTGAAAAGCCGCCTCACCGCGAACTCTGCGTTTCATTCTCT
>CAZMQR010000057.1:0-10773 GCA_964568325.1 uncultured Chloracidobacterium sp.
CTAAGCACGCCGTGAGGCAAATGCCTGTTTTTGCTATACTTCTGTGTTTGCAGTTGGCAACAGACGGTGCCTAGCGCGCATCGAATTTTGTGCCTCTCAGTTTCTGGCCAGTATGAAGCGTTCTATCGGTTTATTCGCCATTTTGCTCTGCATGACGGCCATTGCGTCCGCCCAGCAGCCATCGCCGACGCCGCCGGGCGACGATACGGGAGCGACCAAGGTCTTTGAGGTTCGCCTGCCGGTGACCGTGACCGATAAAAAGCAGTTGATCACCGGCCTCGGCCGTAATGACTTTCTTGTTTTTGAGGACGGCCAGCCGCAGGAGATAACCTTCTTCTCGGACGAAAAGACCAATCCGCCGGTCTTCGTCGGCGTGCTGATGGACACTTCGCCATCGACCGCCGGCAAGCTCGGCTTCTCGAAGGAAGCCGCCGCCAACTTCCTGTATTCAGTCGTCCGACTTCGCAAGGACAAGGCGGCATTCATGACCTTTGACCACGAGATCAACCTCGTCCAGGACTTTACCGATAAGCTCGACCTGCTGCAGCGTGCTGTCGATAAGGTCAAGAAAACAGGCTCGCAAACGGCCCTCTACGATGCCGTATGGCAGTTCGCCGATGAGAAACTCCGCAGCGTGCCGGGACGCCGCGTGATCGTCCTGATCACTGATGGAGATGACACTTTCAGCCGGGCCGGCCTACAGGATGCTATCGACCTTGCGCAACGGACCGAAACGACTATATTTGGCATCTCGACAAAGGCAGGTTTTCTCGGCACGGTTCCCGGCGTTGATGCCGGTACAGTAAAGGATCGAGGCGACCGTATGCTCACCGAACTCTGCGAGCAGACCGGTGGCGAAGCCTTTTTTACAGGTGATATGCTCGCTCTCGAAAAGGCGTTCAAGAAGATCTCGGACGAGCTTCGTACTCAGTATCTGATCACGTACAAGCCGGCCGACCAGAGTTATGACGGGCGCACAAGAAAGATCGATGTCCGGCTCGCCGACAAAGACAAGTCGGGTAAATATAAGTTACGGACCAAGACGAGCTATCGGGCCATTCGCGACAGTCTGAAGTAGGTTTCACCATGCGTTTTTGGATGCAAGCTGTAATTGTTGGTCTTGTCGCGATAATAGCGGCTATCGGCTTTTTCCCGACGGCCGACGCAAGGCGATCAGAGCAGGACGTGGCGGATCATTGGGCAGGTTCGCCTACGCCCACGCCGCCGCCGATCGACGATGGCGAAGTCATAAAGATCGACGCTGAGGTTGTGAATGTCCTCTTCACCGCACAGGACAATAATCGTCGATTACTAACAACCCTTAGACAAGAAGATATCAGGTTACTCGAGAACGACCTTCCCCAGGAGATCACGACGTTCTCGCGTCAGGTTGACCTGCCATTGAGCCTCGCGATCCTGATCGACGTGAGCGCATCGCAGGAGCGCACGCTTCCGGAGGAAAAAGCTGCTGCGACCTCGTTTCTTGAAACCGTGATCCGCCCATCAAAAGATGAGGTCTGCGTGATCTCATTTACGGGTGAGGCGACGCTCGAGCAGGGAATGACAAATAATCTCGTGCGTCTCCGCAGATCGATAGACGGTGTCCGTTTTGTTCCGCCGTCAGGGTATATTGGCGGCGGGGTCTTGGCCGGCGGCACGCCGCCTATCTCCGGTGACAATCAATTGGCGCAAGGTTCAACAGCGATCTGGGATGCGATCTGGGTAACATCGGATGAGATACTCGGCCCCGCACCGGAACGAACGCGGCGTGCCATCATCCTGCTCTCCGACGGCGTCAACACATACGGGAAGAAGAAACTCGACGATGCTGTCCAGGCTGCGCTGCGGTCTGAGGCGGCGATCTATTCGATCGGCATCGGCGATGACTTCTATAGCGGTGTAGATAAGGGAACCCTGCGAAAGATCTCAGAGAGGACCGGCGGCCGAGCCTACTTTCCCCGTGACGAGCGAGAACTCAGAGATGCATTTCGGCAGATCCAGGATGAGATGCGGTCTCAGTATCTGATAGCCTACGAACCTTCAAATCAAGAGCGTGACGGCTCGTATCGTCGCATTCAGGTCCAGATCGCGAACCCTCAGCTTCTGAAAGAAAAGGTCAAGGTTACCCATCGTCAAGGCTATTTTGCTAAGACGTCCCAAACGAAATAGCCCTTTAGTACGTAAGGATCTCAAGTTTTCGGAACACACCTTTCTTTAACGTCACGACGTAGATCACGCCAAATTCAGCGTCGGGCAACTGCCGAAATATCTCTTTTTTTGCCAAGAGGTTAGCAAGGAAAGGTATCGTATTGCTGCGCCCCGCGATCAGGAAGTGGCGGCGTTTGCTGGCGATGATCTTCTCTACAAGGTCGGCATGTTGTGAGGCGTCGTAGGTCTGTATCTCCTTCTTCCAACGAGCAGCAACCGGCTCGATGGTTCGCCGCGCCCTCGCTGTCGCCGTCGCGAACAGCACATATGGCCGATATCTTCTGACGGCTGCCTCAAGCCTCTCCGCCCTTTCTCTTCCCGCCTGGGAAAGGTCAGGATCGGGGTCGTCCGCGATCGTCGTGTCTTTTTCAGCGTGGCGGACCAAGACGACCGTTTTTGTTTGTGCACCCGCCAGATTCGCGGTCAGGCAAACAAGAATAGAAGAGATCAGTAAAGCGAGGGTTTGAGCTTTCATAAGCTGGCAATAGGTTTGCGAATTGAATGCAAATTTATCAAATCGCCGCGAGTTCTGCTAAACTCGCACAAACCTAACACTCTGACCAACGGGAGCTATCAGCATGAGCGAACAGGAAACAGAAAAACTGTCGGGCGACGCCTACGAACGCGATATGGCGACTGATCTCGACGACAAGACACCGGACAAACCGCGCGGCTTGGCACTTCATACCAAAATATTGATCGGCCTACTGGTCGGTGTCGTGGCCGGAGTTGCGGCGAATCAGGTCTGGGGTGGTTCTCACACGAACGTGACATGGACAATAGCGAACATTACGCAGCCGATCGGCACTCTGTTTCTCAACCTTCTCCTAATGATCGTCGTGCCGCTAGTGTTCTCATCGCTCGTCGTCGGTGTAGCCGGCATCGGCGATATACGAAAGCTCGGACGCATTGGACTGAAATCGTTCGCCTATTGCCTTATTATCTCGGCGATCTCGGTGATTATTGGGCTTTCCCTCGCCAACACGATCCGACCCGGCGAACGCCTCGATCCCGAGGTAAAGGCTCAACTTGAACAAAAATATTCGAGCGACGCGGCATCGCGTACTGAGGCACAAAAGAAAGCCGACGACGCCTCAAAGAATGATTCGCCACTGATGCAGGCAGTAAAGACGATCGTGCCCAAGAGTGTATTCAACTCGATCGCGGGCGAGAATCCGAACATGCTGCACATAATGTTCTTCGCCTTGATGATCGGCATCGCTATCACGTTACTTCCGGCGCCGGTTTCGACGCCATTCGTTAGCGTGATGGAATCGCTTTTTGCGATCACGTCAAAGATCATCGACATCATCATGAAGTTCGCCCCATACGCGGTAGCGTGCTTGATCTTCAGTAATATCGCTGTATTCGGACTTGAGCTACTGCGATCGCTCGGTTGGTTCGTCGCGACCGTCCTGCTGGGCCTCGGCCTGCACTTCTTTGGCGTTTATTCACTTTCAGTTTGGTTCCTGTCTCGGATAAGCCCGATCGAATTCTTCAAGCGCGTCCGGACCGTGATCGTTACGGCGTTCTCGACGTCGTCGTCTAACGCTACACTACCGACGGCCCTGAGAGTGTCAAACGAGAATCTCGGTGTTCCGAAAGAGATCAATAGCTTTGTCCTCACCGTTGGTGCGACTGCAAACCAAAATGGCACTGCGCTCTATGAGGGCGTCACTGTGCTCTTTATCGCACAGCTTGCCGGCGTTCCGCTGACACTGAGCGTGCAATTGATGGTCGTTTATATGGCAATTCTGGGCGGAATCGGGACCGCCGGTGTCCCGTCAGGTTCGATACCATTCATTATCGGCATTCTGGCAATGATCGGGATCGACCCGGCCTTGATCGCCATTATCCTCGGTGTGGATAGGATCCTGGATATGTGCCGCACGACATTGAACGTCGTAGGCGACATCACGGCTGCGACATTTGTCGCCCGAAGCGAGGGTTACGAGCTGCTTCGTCCGTCGGAGAATGCGGGGATAGGCTAATATATGTTTCCAATTGGTGACGACAATTCGGATCGGAGCATCACGCCTATCGTCAACTGGGCGATAATTGCTGTTAATGTCGTCGTCTTTCTCCTATTGCAGCAACTCGGGAGCAACGACGCATTCTCATACGCTTTCTCGCTTGTTCCGAGAGAGATCACGACCGGCACGGACCTGACAGGCGTCCAGGCCATTCGTGACGCTTTTGGCAACATCGCTCAAATTACACATTATCCGACGCCTCTGCCAGTCTATTTTAATTTTCTAAGTTCGATGTTTATGCACGGCGACATCATGCATATTTTTGGGAATATGATGTTTCTGTTCGTGTTTGGCGACAACCTAGAGAACCTGCTCGGGCATATCCGCTATTTGCTGTTCTATCTGGTATGCGGTTTCGCCGCGGCTCTCGCGCAGATCGTTATGGATACAAGCTCGATAATACCGATGCTCGGTGCATCCGGCGCGATCTCGGGTGTCCTCGGCGGCTATCTGTTGCTGTTTCCGCGAAACGAGGTTCGCGCGATCGTGTTCAATTTCCTCACGACGATCCCCGCCTATGTGGCCCTCGGCGTCTGGATCGCATATCAATTGGTGATCGGATATCTTACTCCCGCCGGCACTGGCGGCGTAGCATATGCCGCTCATATTGGCGGATTTGTGGCAGGCTTAGCTCTGATCAAGATCTTCGCTATTGGACGTCCGCGAGGCTCAGCGGCCGGTCATTAGTTTTGAGATAAATACACGGTCGTCAAAACCACCGAAGATCCCAAACCTCACAACAACCATGTCTTGCGAAGGAATGATATAGAGCCGCTGATTCCCGGCGCCGGCAGCCATGTAGACGTCGAGGGTCTCACTTACCTTCTTTGTGCCGATATCACCCGAAATGCCCGGGCGGGAGGTGCCGGACGGCCCGATTCCGTCGGCATTCAGCCAAAAGGTCAACCCGTAAGCAGGATTTGCCTTGGAGCCGATCAGGAGGTCGTCGAGTAATTTCGCACTGACGATCTGCTTTCCTTTCCATTTGCCACGATCCCGAAGCAGCACGCCGAACTTTGCCCATTCACTCGCCCGCAGCATCAAGCCCTGCGGCAGCATCGGTTGGTCGTCGAACGCTCTCCAGTGCGAGATATTCAGGCCGATCGGGTCGAGGATGCGGCGCTTGAGGTATGTCTTGACGGTTTCATCCTTCGACTTCAGTTTGCGCGTCATCACCTCGCCAAAGATCTGAAACGGCACGGGGCCATATTCAAAATGTGTGCCCGGTTCGTATGTCGCCGGCGACGCGATGGAATCGGCATAGGTGGGAACAACCGCGATCTGTCCTGCGTCTATGCCACTTGTCAGTGATAGAAGTTGTCGGATCGTAACTTTAGACTTGCGCGGGTCGCCTTTCCATTCGGTGATCGTGTCAGCAACTTTCTCGTCATAGCCGGAGACCAGCTTGTCGTCGATCGCGGCTGCACACATCACACCGACAAACGATTTCGTCCCGCTCGCCAGCATCCACGGCATCTCCTTTACAAACTCCAGTGCGGCATCCTCAAAGACGACCTTGTCGCCTTTCATCACCAGCATTGATACGCCGCGATTTTCGCGGGAATACTCGGCCGCGAGCCGATACCTCTCGGCCTCGGAAGCCCCGGCTTGGCCGGCGGCCCCGCGAACGAGCAGCAACGCAGAGATCAATAAGAACAGGGCCTTCTGACGACTTTTCATCATTTACTGTCGCTGAAACTCGGGCGTGCCGAGCACCAAGCTCACTACCTTAAATACTTCCGGGTTCCCGCTCGGATCAAGCAATCGGACCTGTCGATTTCTTCCGCCCTGCTGGCCGCCCCGCATATTGTCAACGGTCAACTCGTCCTCAACCTCGGTCGGAGCTTTTACTTCCGGCAGCGGCTGTTCGACCTGCTTGAGCAGAGTTGCTCGCGTCATTTCCGAAATGTCTCCGTCGAGCAATTGTTTGACCGCCAACTCAAGCATCCGTTGCTTGTCCTGCGGGTCATAGCCCTTGAGATCGACGCGGGTTCCGGGAATTCGGTTGCTTGCAATTGCAACGGCAAAATTCAACCGTTCAAGCAATGCGCCCGTATTGACCCAATCCTCAGCCGTGTCCGGATAACCGGTCGGGGCCTGATAGCCATACGGCACCTCGCCAAGCTTTGTAAGCATTCCCATCATCGCGGGCCCACCGAGCGTCTCGGCACCGAGGGCACGGATCGAACTTACTGCAAGCTCGAATGGCGATTTGATCTTAGCTCTGTAGTTTTCAAAGGCGAAGAATTCCTTATCCGTGAACAGGGCTCTCAACGTCGTCTTGATATCGCCTTTCGACTTATTGAATGCGTCAGCCACGCGCGCTACCAATGCATCGCTCGGATTATCACTTACGAATTTTACGGCCAGCTTTCGTGCGATGAACCTTGCTGTTGAAGGGTTGGCGACCAGGATGTCGATGACCTTCAGGCCATCATTAATCCCTCCTTCATCCACCTTTTGGCCGAGCACGGTCTTTGCGCCGCCCTCATGCCAGCTCCGGTTGAAATAGAATTCGCCGCTCTCGATGTCGTCAGGCACGCCGGCCATTCGCTGTAGCCGTGCGATCCGGCGGTTCTCCGTTCCATTGATCTCATTTGCGGCAGCACTCCGATAACCGCGCGGGTCGGCGATAGTCCAGCCTGTGAAGCATTTGGCAACTTCAACAATGTCCTTCTGCGTATAGCCGCCATCAACCCCAAGCGTGTGGAGTTCCATTAGCTCGCGGGCATAATTCTCGTTAATTCCGCGACGCTGTCGGGCCTGCCCGGGTTGCTGGTCGTTCCGCATTTGTCGAATTCGTCCATCGATCTCGGCATCGGTAGCACCCGTCCGTTGACGGATACGATCACGCATCTGTGGGGTCAACTGGCCGCGATTCCGCATAAACTGTTGCAGCCTTTGCACGTCCCGGCCGCCGCCTCTCGTTTGGGCGTCCGGCGACATCGATTCAAAATTATCAAGGTAGAACAGCATCGCAGGGTGCTGCGCGGTTCCGATGACAAGATCCTTAAAATTGCCGAGGGCGTTCTTGCGGAGGACGTCGCGTTCATAGCTTGGGATATACCAACGGACAGCCGCCTTGCCGGCGAATACATTAAAGTGATTCTGCCAAAAATCGACCATCACCTCCTGAAGTTGTCTCTCTGAATACACGGCCCGCAGCACCCTGTTTGTCGATATCTGCGGCAACAGCGAATTCGCCGGTCTCAGATCATACTTCTCGTAATATTCGCGAAGCTTACGCTGGCGATCACGTCGCTCTACTTCCGTGATCTCGTCGCCGTTCTGTGCTGCCTGTTGTCCCTGACCACGATCCAACTGGCGAAGGAGGGCACCGGGATTTGGATACTTTGCAAAAAGCTCGGATGTCGAAAGGCTAAATGCTTCAAGATTCCGGACCTTCGCCTCCACGACATCATCCCTGATCGACGCCGGATCGAGCTGCTGATCAATGAATCTTTGCAGGCCGACGGCCTTAACCTTCTCAACTTCACCCGGCCGCGCACCGAAGCCAAGACGATTAAGCACATGTATGATCTTCTGTTCCTCTGTCAGCTTCGTATAGGCCCGTTTTTCACCTTTTACCAAGATCGTGGGTGCCAGTAAGACCGCCATGAGACCGGCCGCCACAAGATTACGTAACGCACTGTTCTGCTTGTCCATAAATTCTGCCTCGCTAATAATACCTGTCAGATTAGATGCCTCGGATACCTCATTTGTCGAAGAAATCCGCACTCGCCGGATCTGTTACCTAGGCAACAACCCGGCGAAGTCTCACATCGAATGTCTCGATATTTGGGTAGCTTTACGCTAGAATTCGACAAGGAACATTCGATGCTGACAAACGGATTGCGATATTTACTAACATTGTTCGCGCTCGTGACAGCTGCCATCGCGGCTTATGGCCAGGACCACGCATTCAGCGATCCGCTGGCCGATTACACCTTTCTGCTGCCGGATGAAAAATGGAAGTTGACGGTCAAGCCGTCCGCCACGGATGCCGGCGTAGAATATGTATTCGGAGACCGCCGCAATGGCCACCTTGAGGTTCGAAAACAGTCGATCGCGAGGGATGGCCTGCTCACAGATCTCGTCCGCGACGAAGAGCAAAAGCTGATGTTCCGACTTGGATTCGTGGCCGGCAAGGAAGAGAACTTTGCGGGCAAGCTCAAAGGCACGATCTACAACTTCGAATACGTCGCGGCAGGCCGGACGATGGCCGGGCGATTCTATTTTCTGCGATCGGGCGACACCGCCGTCTACGCTCTTCGCTTCACCGGATTAAAAGACTCGATGCGCTCGCTGCGTAGCCAGACGGACTCGATCGCTCGCACATTTTCGGTTAAATAGCGGTTATTTCTTCAGCCAACCAAACAAGGCATCGACCGTGATATCGCGGTTGGTCTCATAGATCGCCTTGGGGAGCGGAATATTCATCGGACAGGCCTGCATGCAGTTCTGGGCATTCCCGCAGTTCGTTATCCCATCGTCGCCCATCAGGCCATTCAAACGCTCAGTCTTCGTGATCTTCCCGGTGGGATGCATATTGAAGAGCCTTGCCTGCGCAATGGCCTGTGGGCCGACATACTGCTCTCCACTGTATTGAGGACAGGCTTCTAAACAGCAGCCGCATGTCATGCATCGCGAATAGACATAACGTTCCTGCGCGGTTTCATTTGGGATATGTGGCCCCGGCCCCAGGTCATACGTGCCGTCTAGTTCGATCCACGCCTCGACCTGCTTGAGATGATCGAACATTCTTGACCGATCTACCTTCAGGTCGCGCACATTCGGAAATTTCGACATCGGCTGCAGCGTCACGGTATCGCTATTCGATTGCAACAGCAGATCGTCGATCAACGCCGAGCACGACTGCCGCACGCGCCCGTCGATCACCATCGTGCAGATACCACACACCTGCTCCAGGCACGACATATCCCAGACAGGCGGAGTGGTTTGCTTTCCGTCAGCGGTCACTGGGTTCTTTCGAATATCCATGAGCGCCGAAATAATGTTCAGGTTTCGGCGATATGGTATCTCAAACGTCTCCCATCGCGTCGGCTCTCCCTCGCGCTCGCGCCGCTGGATCTTGAACCTGATCTTTGCGGGGGGATTATCGAGACGTATCTTTTCGTGATGGTGAACGGCTGTCATTTCTTACCCTTGGAATAATCGCGTTTTCGCGGCTCGATCAGCGAGACATCGACGGGTTCATAGCTCAATACCGGCGCCTCGGCGGCGTACTCCGCGATGGTCGTCTTTAGGAAATTCTCATCATCGCGTTCCGGAAAATCAGGCTTGTAATGTGCTCCGCGCGATTCATTTCGGTTGAGCGCACCAAGTGCTATCACGCGCGCGAGTTCGAGCATGTTCTTAAGCTGCCGTGCGTGCGGCACCGCCTGCGTCGCCCATAGATTCGAGTCGTTGATCGAGATCTCTTGGAATCGCTCCTGTAGTTCACGGATCTTATCGTCAGTCGCCTGCAGGCGATCGTTGTAGCGCACGACGGTCGCATTGTCGGTCATCACCTTGCCGAGTTCTTCGTGTAGCTTATACTGGTTCTCGCCGCCTTCGCTGTTGATGATTGCGTCGTTGACCTCTTGCTGCCGCTTTAGCTCCGAGTCATGAATTCCGTTGCTTTCCGTGGTCCCGCGTTCGACATTCTTTGCATACTCAATAGCCGAAGGCGCCGCAACAAAACCGCCATAGACACAAGAAACAAGCGAGTTGGCCCCAAGCCGATTCGCCCCGTGGATCGAATAATCACATTCGCCCGCGGCAAATAATCCGGGAATATTCGTCCGCTGTTCGAAATCGACCCACAGCCCGCCCATCGAATAATGCACGCCCGGAAAGATGCGCATCGGCACAAATCGCGGGTCGTCGCCGACAAACATCTCGTAGATCTCGAGGATCGCACCCAGCCGCTCGGTCAGCGTCTCGGCGGGAATATGCGTCAGGTCGAGATACACCTGATTCTCGCCCGCAACGCCGTGACCCTCGATACAGACTTGAAATATCTCGCGCGTCGCAATGTCGCGCGGAACCAGATTGCCGTATGCCGGATACTTCTCTTCGAGAAAATACCAACGCTCGCTCTCGGGAATATCACGCGGATTCCGGGCGTCACCGTCTGCCTTCGGCACCCAAACGCGGCCGCCCTCGCCGCGGGCCGATTCGCTCATCAGCCTCAGCTTGTCCTCACCGGGGATCGACGTCGGGTGCACCTGAATGAACTCGCCATTCGCGTATCTTGCACCCTGTTGATAACAGGCTGAAGTTGCCGATCCGGTGCACGTCATCGAGTTGGTCGATTTCCCGAAGATCAGTCCGGGCCCGCCCGTTGCCATTATGACGGCGTCAGCCGAGAATGCCTTCAATTCCAGCGACTGAAGGTCCATCGCCACGATCCCGCGACAGATTTGATTATCATCCAGTACGAGCGAGAGCATCTCCCAGCCTTCGTACTTCGTGACCTTGCCGGCTACCTCCCATCGGCGCACTTGTTCGTCCAGGGCGTACAAAAGCT
>CAZMQR010000058.1:0-10663 GCA_964568325.1 uncultured Chloracidobacterium sp.
CCTCCGCCACTTGTTACTTGTCACTTGTCGCGATTTACTAGTTTTTCCGGATGCCTATGGTGCCGTTGTTCGTGGTTACCCTGACCACGGCCCCGTTACCTGAGCCGAATTCGCCGACAATACTCTTGCCGGTCTCATGTAGGTTTTCGGTGAGGAGCTTGAACGGCAGGTCTGAAGAGAAACTGCCTGACGCAAAAGTGGCCGCGAGCTTAAATGCAGCGGCCGACGGGATCGCGAGCCGAATGGAGCCGTTCGATGTGCCAAAACTGTAGTTTGCCCCGCTGAGTATTGGGCCCGTAAATCCCAGGGCCCCGGAGATCGAACCGACCTCGACCTGGCGATATTTGACGGCTTGCATCGAGATCGTCCCGCTGTTGGTCTTTGCTGCAAAGGTGTCGCCTATCTCGCTCGGGCCCGCCTCGAATACAACGATGTTGCCCGTCGTGCTTTCAAGCCGCAACGAGCCTTTTGAGTCCTCGACTGTGATGTCACCCTGATATGTGGATGCCGACACGCCGTTCGAGACGTTGCGGACAACGATATCGCCGCCAACATTCTTTATACTCGCCTTTCTGACGCGATCGACCACGGCCCGCGTCTCCTGACCCTTTACGCCCACACTTGCTCCCTCAGGCACGTCGATCTCTATCTCTTCTCCCCAAAGGCATTCCGAGAACGCCTTGAAGACGCGTTTCGGGTCTTCACCGGTCGCCATCAGCCATACCGGCTCCTGGCCAGACGTGCGTTCGAGCACCTTGAACCCCACCGGGCTGCCTTTCTTGACAAAGACCCTTACCTCGTTACGCTTCCAGCCATTGACGCGGAGCAGGCCCTGGACAACGCATAATGAGAGGTTTGCGTTCGGAGCGACCTCGATCGACCGCTCATAGTTATCGCCGCGCCAGAGATGAGGAAGAGCAGGCTCGGCGGGCTTCGGCATCGAAATGTCCGGTTTCGGGGTGACGGGCGGTTTTGGTGTAGACGGTGACCGGACGCCTTGGCCCAACACCGACGCGACACAAAGCACCGCGCCGGCGGCCACGATCTGTAGGAATTTGCTAAGGAACTTGTTCATCAGTTCGGGCGAGGCCGGTCTATTTAATGCTCGCGATCAATTCTTCCTGCTGAGACACGGAATTGAGCAGGTCTATCTTATTTTGGTAAGACGCGTAGAGAACCTGCCGGGCCGATCCATTCTGCGGATCACGCCGGACCTCTTTTTTCATCTTAGCGATCGCATCATTAACGACCGCCATATCGCGTTCAAAGGCGACACGCTGTGAGGGGCGAAGGACGCCTGCCTCCTTCTGCTCATCGACCGTCTTAGTCAGGCTGGCGATCGTTTTGACATAACTTTCCTCGCCCGGAAGATATATCGCCGCCGCCGCACGCGGGGCAGATAATTGCATCGGCCGCCGCGCCTCCGGACGGTAGGCCGCTCGCTCAATGCCAGGTGTAGAGATAATGCCGCTGGTATCGACATCGCCCGTTGTAGATCTGGCCGGCGGCGTTTGCATGGCCGGGGCCGTCCCTGTCGGCTGAGGGCCAAGCATCGCCCGAGGCTCTTCCACCGTGACTCCTCGGTTCATCCACACGGCTGCTGCAATGCCGATGACGATGAGCAAACCTGCCGCGACCGTGATCGACGGACTAAGGAACGCCGCAGCAAAAAATGACCGCAAGCGTGCCCAAGCAGGTAGCCTTTCCGCGGCTATCGATTCATTGATGCGTGACCACAATCGCTGCGTCGGGACAAGCGTATCGAATTCGCTTGCAAGCGCCGGAAAGACCATTGCCGACTCGTCCTCGGCCTCGGCGAGCAAAGCCGCACACGCGTCACAGCCTCCAAGATGGTCGGTGGCCTGCGCGGCCTCTTCGAGCGATAGTTCGCTGTCGAGGAATGCTTGAATAGTGCCGATGTTGAGATGTTCCGTGATCATCTTGTGCCCCTGCCCACCTTGCCGTAGTAGCGGGCAAATTCCGCCCTCGCCCTCGCTACAAAAGTCCCAATGCTCGTCTCATTCAGATCCAACGCAACCGCGATCTCCTTGTACGACAGGCCCTGCTGCTTAAGCATCAGGCAGCTTCGGTGGGGCTCCTTCAATTTGTTCATCGCCCGCAATATCTCGCTCACGCCCGCACTCTGCTCATACTCATCCTCGACCGAAACCGCACTATCGCCTGTCGATTTGACGTAATTCTCATCCCGCGTGTTCGCCCTGAATTGGCCGCGAACTGTATTCTTTGCAAGGTTTATCGCCACGCGTATGAGCCACGGCCGGAGCATTTCATCCGAGGTGATCGAGTCGAGATTCTTGTAAAGGCGCAAGAACGCCTCCTGCGTCACGTCCTCAGCCGTGCCGGCATCGCGCACGACCGAGCGCGCCGCCCTAAAGACGGTCCGGTGATGAAGCATGAACGCCTCTTCAAAATCGATCCTGTCTGTAGCTGATGCCGCCGCTGTTTGCTCGGACATTATGTCCACAAGAATGTCGGTAACCTCGCTCATTTCTAAGCATCAAATGCTCATCAATGTTAATACACCACAAGCACGTCGTTAATGACACGAATTTACCGCCAAAACCAATGAATTTCAATCATTTGAGCGTCTACAGAATTGCAATACGCCTATGGCATCCGCTTGGTTCGCGATTGCGCCCGTAACGTCCGATGCGTTAAACTTTTGAAACTAAACACGCCTGCATCCGTGAGAAGTTGGGAACGGGCAGGGACTTTGTAGTTATGAGCAATCTAAGAGCACGGTTTCGCGACCAGCGGGGCTTTAACCTGATCGAGCTTATGATCGTGATCGCGATCATTGGCTTGCTGATCGGCGTCGGCAGTCTTGCGTGGCAGGCGGTTATCCGCAGCGGCAACGAGACAACGGCAGCGCAGACGCTGGATAACATGCGTAAGTATCAGGCCCAGTTCGCATCGCGCAATCGCGGCAATTTTGCGACATTTGACCAGTTGATACAGACCGCGGGACTGGATGAGAAATTCGCGGGTGAGAGCCCTGTGGTCAACGGCTATATCTTTAAGCTGACCATCACGCCGTCGAGTGCCAGCCAGCCGGCATTCTATTCTATAAATGCCGATCCGCAGGTCGCCGAAGGCGTAACCGCTACCGGAACGCGGCATTTTTACACCGATTCGTCACTCAGCACTATCAAAGGCACGGACGAGAACCGTCCCGCCAAGGCCGATGACCAATCGATCTAGTCTTTTGCATTTTTCATTTTGAATTTTGCATTATACTCGCCGTCTTAGCTCAGTGGTAGAGCACACGCTTCACACGCGTGGGGCCACAAGTTCAAATCTTGTAGACGGCACCATTTCCTGATAACAGATGGGCACCCTGCGGTGCCCATCTTTGCGCACACAGACCGATTTTGTCACTTTTACTGCTTGACGAAGAGTTCCTCGATATTCCAGAGAGAATACGGCATGATGCTGCTGGGGGAGGCGTTGGCGACGCGTGAATTGAGGGCGGTTACGACGTGACGGGCGACGATCGGGATCGTTGGCATCTGGTCGCTCATGATCTGTTGTATCTCGTGAAAGGCCGCCAGGCGTTTCTGTTGGTCGCGCTCGACGGACTGTTGATCGAATAGCTCATCGATACGCTTCTCCCATTCGCTGGCAGGGGCCTTTTGTCCCGGCTGCCATTGATGTGTGGCGGCGGAAGAGAGCAGAAAATTAGAGTATGACGACGGTTCGAGGTCGGTCTGTGAAAGGCCGAAAAGCGCGGCGTCGTAGTCGAAGCTCTTGGCAGTCTTTTCCTGGAGCTGAGCGGTCTCGATCGGAGCAACCTGCATCTTGATGCCGAGTTTCGCCAGGTCCCCCTGGACGACGGCGGCCATCAGCTTTCTTGCTTCATTCTCGGCCGGTACGATCAGCGTGAACTCGACCGGCCGCCCCTGCGCATCCGCCAAGACAGGCGCCTCAGCCGTCCCACCCTTCTTGAATCCGGCCTCCGTCAACAGCCTGTCGACCTCGACAAGGCTGTATTTGATCTTCGGCAGCGACGGATCGAGCCAGACCTTGTTGGCAGGCGAGACGAAGCCGTAAAGCGGCGTCGCAAGCCCCTGGAGCGTAACGCTCGCGATCGTTTCGCGATCGACCGCCGCCGCTATGGCTTGCCGAAACCGCTTGTCAACGAACCACGAGCGCTTGACCTCATTCGCCAGTGGTTTACCCGATCTATCAGTCGAACTTAGGTTGAACCAGATATGGTCAATGCCAAGGCCCGGCCCGGCGTCATATGCCCGCGTCGCCTGTTCGCCTTTCGAGAGCGCGACGAAATCATTGGTGCGAATGCGATCGGCAATGTCGAGCGAGCCTTGCGTCAGCCTGACGAGTGTATTGTTAGCGTCAGGTATGACCTCGATCGTGAACTTATCGAGATATGGCAGCTGCGTACCCGCCGCGTCCTTTTTCCAGTAATTCGGGTTCCGTGCAAAATCGACCCGTTCGCCCGGGCTGACAGCCTCGACAATGAACGGGCCGCTTGAGACGATACTCGCTGGTGGGCTTGTCATCTTCATCGCTTCTGCCAGCTTGCCCGCCTTTTGCTCGGGAGCCAATACGTGAGCCGGCAGAACGCCGAGATTGACCAAATAGTTTTCCGCACTGGCGACTGCGTGCGGGAATATCATCTGCATCTCGGTCTCAGAGACCTTCTTTGTCGCGATCGGCTTATCATCGACAAGCATCGCGTCGCGAAAGGCCGCAGCCTGTGTCTTTTCGTCATAGATCGCCTCGAGCGAAAAGATAACGTCGTCCGTCGTCAACGCATGGCCGTCTGAGAACTTGAGCCCATCGCGCAGTTTCACATCGAGCGTTTTGCCGTCGGGCTGCATCGTCCATGTCTCGGCGAGGCCGCCCACATACTTAAGCGTCGAGTGGTCAAAATCGACCAGCCGGCTCGTCAGCGTAAAATCGGCCCCGATCAACGTTGGTTCATCCTCGGCGAGCATGTAGTTGAACGTCTTGGGGGCCGCCGTCATTCGGTATGAGAGCCTGCCGCCACGCGTGCCCGTTGTTCTGGGTTCCGGCTTCGTCTCACGCGACGCCGTCGGAGCGGTTGTGGGGCCGCCACAGCCGGTCAGGAAAGAAGCGAGCAGGGCAATCAGGCAAAAATATCTCGATATTCTCGGCATTTTATTCGATCTCCGTGACAGGTGAACTTCCGGGCCGGACGCGCTTCCGAGTTTAGTTTCTTTCGGATATCAAATCAATGCCGCGAAAATTCATTACGCAACAAAAAAGGCAGCCGTTTCGCTCGGCTGCCCTCGATTCCGCTTGGTCTTTCGTCAGGCCGACTCGCCGGCCTCGTTCTTCCAAATGGCTATCGCGTACTCCGGCTTTTTAGGCTGGTCAGGCTTTGGTGTCGGCTTTGGCTGCGGAGTGATCACGGGTGGATTCCCTTTTGGCGGCGGTTTCTTGTCGCCGTCCTTCTGAGCGAATGTCGCGGCGGCAAATGCCGCCAGCATCGCAAAACTCATCAATGTATATCGCAAAGCTCTCATCTCAACTGAACTCCCTTTCTATCATATTCACGCCTTACGGGGAAAGCGGGAAAGAGCGTCCTCATTTTAGCTAGGCAATCGCGATGCCATAGCCGGACTTAAGACGCCGCAAGCCTGTTTTTGGTTGGAAAAGAACTCTCGCACATCAAGCCGAGCTTTACAAAACTTTACGTTTTCGCATCTCGCCATACGATATCGTGAATTAAATGCGATAATCGCCATATGCCTGCTGCTGGAGGGCCCGCAACCACAACGGATAGGATCAGTTCGTTTCTCGTCCTTGTAGCGACGGGCGGAATGATCGGTTTCAACATTCTCGCGACGACCGGATATATTAACGGCGTGCTGACCAACGACGTCTCGGGACGCTATCCGTCGGTAATGACTCCTGCCAACTGGGCATTTACGATCTGGGTCGTCATCTACGCGGGGCTGGCGGGATTCGCTATCTACCAACTGCTCCCGGCAAAGCTCGCTCAATATCGCAGCGTGCGGACTCTCTATCTCGTCAGTTGCCTTCTCAACTGCCTCTGGCTCTGGTTGTGGTACAACTTTCAGATCGCCGGTACGGTGATAGTTATCCTCGGCCTGTGGGCCGTGCTCCTTTTGCTGGCTGCAAGGTTTCGCGAGGCATCGTCGTTCCCGGACGCTCTCTTTGGCAAAGGCGCGTTTGGCCTGTATTTCGGCTGGGTGACAACCGTCGCACTAGCGAATATTGCGGTCCTGTTGGTAAAGCAGGAAATTGGCATCTCTGCCGCTGCGTTTGGGGCCATCGGTGCTGTGATGCTCCTTATCGCAGCCGCCGGGGCTGTGCTTGCTCGCTTCAAACTACACAATTTTCTCTTTCCATTAGCCGTTGCGTGGGCCGCCGCGAGCATCGGCGTCAATCAGAGCGGAAATACGATCATTGTTGTAGCGTCGGCCGTGTGCCTGGTTGTCGGCCTGGTGATGGCTATCAGCTTTGTAATGGATCGGAAAGGCACGCTTGAATGAACAACGGCAAGCTCTGCATCTCGGTCGCCGCCAAAACAGCGAATGAGATGGCCGCGCAGATCGAGCGTGCCGCCGCGGTCGCGGATATTATCGAGATAAGGTTCGACGGCCTTGACCGCTTAGCCGCGTCTCAGATCTCAAATCTCAAAGTCGAGATTCCGGTCATCACAACCTATCGCTCCGATGCTAGAGAAGCCCGACTGGCGTTCTGGAATGAGCATATCTCGCGATTCTGGGCTTGCGATCTGGAAGAGGACATTCTCACATCGGTCGTTGGTCAACGAAAGATCGCCTCGTTCCATGATCACGCTGGAGTGCCTTCGGATTTGAACCAGATCTACGAACGCCTCGCGGCGACCGATGCGAGGATTGTCAAGATCGCCGTTACGGCAAACGACATAACAGACGCTATTCCCGTGTGGAACCTGCTCGCTCGCGCCAATTCGGACAAAAGGGCGATCATTCCTGTAGCGATGGGCGAGGCGGGCAAATGGACGCGCATTCTCGGCCCCGCTCACGGCGCATTCCTGACCTACGCATCGCTCGATAGCGGCAGTGAGACCGCCGATGGCCAGATCCCCGCCGACGAGATGCTCGAGGTCTACCGCGTTAGAAAACTCGACCGCGAAACACGCGTTTATGGAGTCATAGGCGATCCTGTTTCGCGATCGCTGTCGCCGCATATGCAGAATGCCGCGTTCGCGTCCTATGGCGAGAACGCCGTGTTCATTCCATTCCTCGTCAAGGGCCTCGACGAATTCATCACGAGGATGGTCAGGCCGGCATCCCGCGAGGTAGAACTGAATTTTGCCGGGTTCTCTGTTACGATGCCGCACAAACAGGCAGTAATGCGTCATCTTGATACCATCGATCCGACGGCCAGGGCCGTCGGCGCGGTGAATACCGTCAAGATCGAGCCGGACGGTCGGCTTACGGGCTACAACACCGACATCCACGGAATTATTGATCCATTGACCGCCCGGCACGGCGAACTCGGCGGAGCCCACATCGCTATCCTAGGGGCCGGCGGCGCGGCCCGAGCATGCGTGTATAGCCTAATGAGGGCTGGTGCGAGGCCGGCATTATTTGTCAGAGATCGAAACACGGCGGAGGTCTTGGCCGCCGAGTGTGCGATCCCGGTCAGGTCGATCTCGGAACTCGGATCAGAAATATCAAATTTCGACATACTCATTAATGCGACGCCTGTCGGCATGAAGGGCGAACTCGCCGATCAAACTTTGTTGACTGCGGACGAGCTTACGGGTGTAAGATTTGTGTATGACCTGGTAACTCGTGCCGACGGTACGCCGCTGCAGCGTGCGGCGGCTACGGCCGGTATTCCCTGCATTGGCGGGATCGAAATGCTGATAGCGCAGGGTACGAAACAGTTTGAGATATGGACCGGCCGCGAGGCTCCGGTCGATCTGATGAGGAACACGATCCTTCCGCCAATAGGAGGCTAAGCGATATGTCTGCCGAGGCACTGAATTGTCCAAACTGCGGTGGCGGCGTCGAAAGCAATGCCACGGAATGCGAATTCTGCAAGGTGCGGCTAAAGACCGTGGCGTGCCCGAAATGCTTCGGGATGATGTTCGTCGGCAGCCAGTTCTGCGGGCATTGCGGAGCGATCGCGGCACCGTTGGAGGTCTCGCTGCATGACGAGACTGGTGATTGCCCGCGATGCCGGCAGGCTTTGGAAAAGATGAATGTCGGCGACACGAGCCTTCGCGGCTGTAACAAGTGCGACGGGCTGTGGATGGATGTTGCGACATTCGAGGCCGTCTGCGCGGAACGCGAACGCCAATCGGCCGTGCTCGGCTTTCTCGATGACCGCACGGTTCGCGGCGTGCCGATGACAAAGGTCTCTTATGTTCCGTGCCCCGATTGCGACGAACTGATGAACCGCAATAATTTCGCCAAGGCGTCGGGCGTAATCGTCGATATCTGCCGCGACCACGGCGTGTGGTTTGACGCCGACGAACTCCCGTCGATCATCGAATTCATAAACAAGGGCGGAATGGAAAAGGCCCGCGAGCGCGAACGCAACGAACTTCGCGACGAACGTGATCGCCTCCGCGACCAACAACGACAGCAGACGGCGATGGACGCCCGCACGGGCGACGGCGGCGAGCGCGACGGCATCCGCAGCTTTGTCCATTCGCTCTTCGACCTATGAACGAGCGTTACAGCCGCCAAATCCTGTTTCCCGAGATCGGCCGCGACGGACAGGAAAAACTTCTTGATGCTCGCGTTATGCTCGTCGGTTGCGGTGCTCTCGGCGCCGCGCAGGCAGAGATGCTCGCGCGGGCCGGCGTTGGGCATTTGCGGATCGTTGACCGCGATTTTGTCGAATTTAGCAACCTCCAGCGGCAGACTCTTTTCAAAGAATCCGACGCCGCCGAACGCCTGCCCAAGGCCATCGCCGCGCAGACTCGCATCGCCGAGATCAATTCCGAGATCACTGTCGAGCCGCTTGTCGCCGACGTCAACAATTCAAATATCGACTCGCTCATTGACGGCGTCGATCTGGTCATTGACGGCACCGACAATTTTCAGGTCCGATATCTGCTCAACGACGCCTGCGTCAAGCACGACCGGACGTGGATCTACGGCGCGGCGGTATCGAGCTACGGCACCACGATGACGATCCGCCCGCACCGAACACCCTGTCTGCGGTGCATCTTTGACCAAATGCCCGACGCCGGTTCGTCGCCGACCTGCGACACCGCCGGCGTGATAATGCCTATCATCGCGACTGTCGCCGCGACGCAGGTCGCAGAGGCACTAAAAATTCTCGTTGGCGACCTCGATTCCCTGCATAGCTCGCTGATGCAGTTTGACCTCTGGGCCAACGATAGACAACGAATAAGACTCGGCAAACCAAACGCCGACTGCAAATGCTGCGGCCAGGGCGTTTACGAATTCCTCGACGCCGACGCGGGAGGATTTTCCGCGGTCCTGTGCGGCCGCAACGCCGTCCAGATCGCCCCGCCAACCGTTGCAAGCATCGATCTCGCTGGCCTCTCAGATCGTATAAGTTCAGTAGCAGAGGTCAAGCGGAACGAGTATTTGGTGAGATTTACTACGGGCGAGAACGAGATGACGGTGTTTGCGGACGGACGAGCAATCATCAAAGGAACCGATGATATCTCGGTTGCCCGTTCACTCTACGCGCGATTTGTGGGGTCGTAGAGCTATTCGCTTTCAAGCCAGATGATATCCGCCTGATCTTTTGGCCGGTCCATCGTTCGCTTGTTCCGAAGAAGATCGGACTTTGCTATCACGGGAATCTTTAGTCCGGAAACCTCAACAAACGAACAATTTGGCCAAGCCCCGTCAAAATCGATCCCGTCGACCGCGTTGATTATGTCGATACGATATGGCGGCATCCCCATCTGAAATACCATCCCCGATGTCTTCAGGTCGTCCTTCTTCAGATCAAAAAGTGGAGCCCCGAAGCTGACCAAGGCTTTCCAAACGCGCTCCGCATTGTCGCCAGAGATTCGAATCCAGAGGTCGAAATCACCCGTTCCACGCACGAAGCCATGAAACGCGACGGCATACCCGCCAACCACCATGAACTCAACTTTTTCTTCGGAAAATGCGGACAGTATGTCGATGAAGTTCTGGTTCAGCAACCCGTTTCTCCTTGAATTCGTAAAGGCTCCGAGATAACTCCCACGTCATCTCAAATCGCTGTGCGGGTGTCGTCGATCTCCGCAGATCGCCCGCGTCGTCGCTCTCGGCAAGTGTCGTGAACTTTGTAGGCATTTGGCTTCTATCGACAACCTTCATATGCTTATTATATCACTCTTTTGGTGATACATTTGGACGCCGCTCGGATGAAAATAAACCCAAAAGTCGTAATAATCGGCGGCGGCTTCGGTGGCCTTTGGGCGGCGAAGGCGTTGGCTAACAAGCCCGTCGAAGTCACGCTCCTCGATCGAAAGAACCACCACGTTTTCCAGCCTCTGCTGTATCAGGTCGCGACGGCGGTGTTGAGTCCGGGCGAGATCGCGCAGCCGATACGGCGAATATTGGCAAAGGCCAAGAACGTCGAGGTAATACTCGGCGAGGCGGTGAATTTTGACAAAGACAATCAAAAAGTCATCCTCGCCGATGGCAGCGAGATCGGCTAC
>CAZMQR010000059.1:0-10654 GCA_964568325.1 uncultured Chloracidobacterium sp.
TTCATTTTCAAACACCTTCTGCGTAAGGGCTCTAAATTGGTTGGACATTACGTCAAGCTTCTCGTCAATGCGATCAAAACGCGCATCCGTTCGTTTTTCAAAGCCATCCAGTCGGGCCTCAAGGTTGTCCATCTTTGACTCGACCTTGTCGAGTCGAAATCCGACCGAACGAACATCAGAAGTTAATCCGTCAAACTTCTGATTCGCCACTTCAATGAACCGCATCATCTCGGCTTTGAATTGCTCGTCAGATATCTTTTCAGCCATACCCATTCCTACCTATCAATCTCCCCAAGCACAATATCCAACGACCCAATAATGGCCACTACATCTGCGATCATCTCGCCCTCGCTCATGACCGGTAGGGCGGACAGATTCACGAACGACGGGCCGCGGAAGTGGACGCGTTCCGGTTTCGGGCCACCGTTGGACTTCATATATACGCCTAGTTCGCCCTTTGACGCCTCGATGGCGTGATAGACCTCGCCGGGCGGCACGTTAAAGCCCTCGGCGACGATCAGGAAGTGGTGGATCAGCGAGTCCATATGCTTTCGCATATCGTCGCGGTCGGGCAGCACGACCTTCGGCGCGTCTGCTTTGGTCGGCCCCGGCTTGAGGCGTTCGAGAGCCTGCCGAACGATCTTGTACGACTCTACCAACTCGCGCATCCTGACCTTGAACCGCGACCACACATCGCCGTCGGGCTCGGTCGGAACGTCAAAATCGTAGGTCTCGTACCCCGTGTAAGGATCGTCCCGCCGCAGGTCGAGATCGACGCCACTGCCCCGCAAACACGGGCCCGTCAGGCCCCAGTCGATGGCATCCGCTTTCGAAATGATGCCAATGCCCATCGTCCGGTTCTGCCAGATCGGGTTGCCCGTGATCAGCGTGTCAAATGTATTGAGCGCATCCGGAAAGTTCTCGAGAAACTGCTTAACGCGGTTCTCAAATCCCGCCGGCAGGTCCATCATCAGCCCGCCGATGCGAAAATAGCTCGGCGTCATTCGACCGCCCGATGCCGATTCGATGAGGTTGAGAATTTTTTCCCGCTCCTTGAATGTGAACCAAAAGGGCGTCATCGCGCCCATGTCAAGACACGATGTGCCGAACCACACCATGTGCGACGCGATACGCTGCAGCTCGCACATCAGGACGCGGATGATCTGTGCACGCTCAGGGATCTCGATGCCGAGCAGCTTCTCCGCAGCCATCACATACGCGAGGTTATTCCCCAACGGATTGAGGTAATCCATCCGGTCGGTGATGACGATGCCCTGCTGGTATTTCTTGTATTCAAAGAGCTTCTCCATTCCCGTGTGGAGATAGCCGATGTCCGGACTTGCCTTAATAACAAGCTCGCCGTCCAGCCGCAGGTCAAGCCTCAGCACGCCATGCGTGCTGGGATGCTGCGGCCCCATCGACAACGTCATTTGCGACTCGAGCGCCGTGTCGAGGACCTCAGTCGAACCGATGTTTTCTACGGCAGTTGCCATGTTTGTAACGGTGAACGGTGAGTGATTAGTGGTGAATGAACGAGGTTTCTTCATTCATAACTCACCATTCACCATTCATAACTAATTCAGGCTGTAAGGCTCGTAGCCCCGCAGCGGATAATCTTTTCTCAACGCATGACCGTCAAAATCCGAAGGCAGAAGTATGCGCCGCAAATCGGGATGGCCATCGAATATGACGCCAACCAGATCGAAAGTCTCGCGCTCGTGCCAATCGGCCGTCCGCCATATTTGCGTAACGGTCGCCACATGGGCGTCATCCTCGCCAAGCTCGACCTTCAGACGCAGCCGATTGTGGTGCGTCGTCGAGAACAAGTGATAATTGACCTCGAACCGCGGATCTTCCTCCGGCCCGCGATCTGCTCCGCATAGATCGGCGAGCAGATCAAAACCGTGAGCGTCGCGCAGAAATCGGCACACATCAACGACCGCCTCACGCGGCACCGTCACCGTCACCTCGCCGTGAGCGTCAACGACCTCGCCGACCCAAGCGGCGTCCTTTTCTCTCAGCTTTTCCACAAAAGCGTGGAGCTTCTCGGTCATACCCAAATCTACACAGGATGCACAGGATGCACAGGATAAATTTTCCGCTGAGCAAAGCAGTATCTATCCTGCCTATCCTGTCCATCCTGTACAAAATAACTACTACGAACTCCTTCGCCGCTCGTGCTTCGACGGCACCGAATACGGCCGTGAGGTCTTGCCAGCGGCCACCTCGACCTCCATCTCTTTTTCCAACGCCGTGCCCTCAGTGACCGGCAGCGTTCCCGGCACCAGCGAGATACGCGATTCCTCTTCAAACGTATCGCGGCGGTCCTTAGAACGCTCCTTCATTATCTTGTCCTGGAGCATCGTGATCGCGTGGACGAGCATCTCGGGACGGGGCGGACAGCCGGGAACATAGACATCGACAGGAACGATCTTATCGACACCCTGAACGATCGCGTAATTATCAAAAACACCGCCCGACGTCGCACATGCTCCCATCGAGATCACCCATTTCGGCTCGGGCATCTGGTCATAAATTCGCCGCAGAACGGGAGCCATCTTTCGCGAGACACGCCCCGAAACGATCATCACATCAGCTTGCCTTGGGCTGGCTCGAAACGTCTCCGCACCAAACCGCGACAAGTCGTTCCGTGCCGAAACAGTGTTCATCATCTCGATCGCACAGCACGCCAAACCGAACGTCGCCGGCCATAGGCTCGATTTACGGGCCCAGTTCACCACCGCGTCGAGCTTTACGGTCACGACGTCGGGGAGCGAGTCGAATAAGGTATTTTCTAAACCCATTTTCCCTTCTTAATTAATAATTACTAATTCGATAATTATTAATTAGCTGGTCGATTACGCTGCCAGTTTGATCTTCGCTTCCCGCTCGCGGCGTTGTTTCGCCATCAGTCGTGTCTGCTCTCGGGCCTCGGCACGGGCCTGCAGGCCCCAGTCGAACGTGCCTTTCTTCCAAACGTATATGTAGCCAACGATAAAGGTCGCTATAAAGACCAGTATCTCGATAAGGGCTATCGTGGCGTAGTAAACACCGCTCGACGCCTCGGCAGCGATCAGACTCTTAAAGGCCACGGCGAACGGAACGATGAAAAGAACTTCGATATCGAACAGCAGGAATATGACGGCGACCGTGTAAAACTTGATCGAGAACCTGTCTCGTGCGCCGCCGACGGGGTCCTTGCCGCATTCATACGGCATCAGTTTGGTCGCGGTCCGCTTGCGGGGGCCGATCAATTGCGTGACCAGCAATTGGCTGGCCGTAAAGCCCGCTGCGACCAGGAACATAATGCCAAGCGGCATATAGTCAAAAACGTTGAAATCCGACATTCAGACCTCGAAAAACCCTTAGTTTACGGCACAAACTAAATCGTAGGATAAGGCATTTGCAGTGTCAAATCAGTGACCTCGCTCACAACCGGCTTGCTGGCCCAAATATGCGTTGACCGTCACTTTTTCAGTGTGTTAACTTGAATGTTGGCGGAGTTTGCCCTCCGGCCCGCACTCCTGCACGCCCCGATCGAACGTGTGATAGCTGGCTTCAATACTGATATCGACCATAACGGTACGGTTTACCACGTCCAGACCGAGGACAAAGGTGCGCCTGCTTTCATGATCATGACCCTCGTCTATGACAAAGGCACGATCCTTGCGAGCAAACGCACGACCTATGGCGAACTCGCCGCGATCGGCCTCGACGAGAAGGAGATCGCCGAACGCGTTTCGCGTCAGCATAAGTTGATGTGCGCCGCAGTAAAGGCCGGCCGCATCTCTGAACTGGTTGAGATGACGCGGAAAGGCTCGAAATATGCGGCGCCTGCGGTCGAAGCTGTCGCGGCCAGAGAACCCGCGACCGTCAGCGTCACCGTGTCGCCGGTATCACAGCCACAGATCCCGCTTGACATGCCTCCGATGCGACCGGAGACTGACCCATTTGATGACGTTCCGGTCATCGACGCCGTCGAGATCATTGAGGACATTGAGATATTGCCCGACGAGGCGGTGCTCGTCGTCAGCGAGTTGTCGGGGCAGGAACGCCCGTCGAATCAGAAGCTCAGCGTCGAACTTCTGGGAGAAACAAAATTCAAGGGCGGCATGCGCCAGACGGTCAATCTGCTCATATGCCGCGGCACCGAACGCAAGGTCGTGGCCGACGCACAGATAATGGTGAAGGTGCTGGGTTCGAGCTTTCGTCCCGTAATTTTTCACGCTCGCTCGGATGCCAACGGCCTCGCAAAGGTCCACATGCAGCTTCCCACCTTCCAATCCGGCCGCGCGGCCTTGCTGGTGCGCGCTATGAATGCCGGCGAAGAGATCGAACTTCGCCGCATCGTTTCGCCGGGCTAGCATCGATCTCATATCTCATATTTGAAATTTGCCTTTCGCGGACGCAGAATCGAAGTGTGCAGCCGCTTAACATCTGTCTGAATGGCGAACGACGCGAAATGCGCGGCGATAATAAGCTGACCGACCTGTTGGAACAGTTTGGGCTGCCCTCGCAACGTGTCGCGATAGAGATAAACGGGCAGGTGATCCGCCGCGCACGATGGAATGAAACGCCGGTGAACGAAGGGGATCGCATCGAGGTCGTTCATTTCGTCGGAGGCGGTTAGCGCGATCGCCCGGCGGGCGTCAATCAAGAGAGGATCGCAATTGGGATGTCGGATGTTTTTTCTTTGGCTGGCAGCGACTTCGCATCGAGGCTGATAATCGGCACGGGCAAATACCGCTCATACGACGAGATGAAGGCCGCACATGCGGCGTCGGGAGCAGAGATGGTCACGGTCGCGGTCAATCGCGTGCCGCTCGACGGTTCGAGCGAGTCGTTTCTCGATCATCTCGACCCAAAGATGCGGATGCTGCCAAATACTGCGGGCTGCTATGACGTCGATCACGCAATTCGCACCGCAAGGCTTGCCCGCGAGGCTCTTGAGACCGAATGGATCAAGCTCGAGGTGATCGGCGACCCCGTAACGCTGCTGCCCGACAACGAGCAGACGTTGGCGGCGGCGAAAGTACTTGTCGGTGAAGGCTTTATCGTACTGCCGTATTTCTCGGACGACCTGATAATGGCCAAAAAGCTGCTCGACGCCGGCTGCCCGGCCGTAATGCCGTTGGCGGCGCCGATCGGATCGGGAATGGGCGTGCAGAATCCGTCAAATCTGCGGATCATGCGCGAACAGCTCGCTGATGCGACGATCATCGTTGACGCCGGCGTGGGCGTTCCGTCCGACGCGGCCGAGGCGATGGAACTCGGCGCCGATGCGATCCTGATGAACACCGCCATTGCAGAAGCGGGCGACGCGGCTCAAATGGCGACGGCCATGCGACTCGCCGTCGAAGCAGGCCGCCTGGCGTATCTTTCGGGCAGAATGCCCAAACGCCTCTACGCCTCGGCCTCAAGCCCGATCGAAGGAGCGATAAAATAGCGATGGCCGCACGCGTCCTATTCTTCGGAGCAACCGCCCAGATCACCGGCCAACGTCTGATCGACCTCGAACCGGCACCGGATGCGACGGCAGGTTCGCTGGTCGAAAAGCTCGTGCGAGACTATCCGGCCCTTGCCTCGTACGATCTAAAGATATCGGTGAATCAAACGTATGCGGCCGGTGCCGACCCTGTAAGCGATGGGGATGAGGTCGCTGTCTTTACGGCAGTCTCCGGAGGCTGATGGACTTCTGCGAACTTACAACTTCTCCGATCGACGTGGCCGATGTCGCCCGGCGTGTCGTTCCGCCGGAGTGCGGTGCTACGGTCACGCTGGATGGCTACGCACGGAAATTTACACGAGACAAGCAGACGGGCGAAATACGCGAGACGGAGTATTTGGTCTATGAGGCCTACGACGAGATGGCGATCAAGGAGATGCAAAAGCTCATCGTTGAGGCCAAGGAGCAGTTCGATATCGCGAACGTCGGCATTGTCCACCGAACCGGCCGGCTTGAGATCGGCGATACCAGCGTGGCGATTTCCGTCGCCGCACCTCACCGAAAAGATGCCTTCGCTGCTTGCGAATGGCTTATCCGCGAGCTAAAACGAACGGTTCCGATCTGGAAAAAAGAGGTTTACGCCGACGGCGAAGAATGGATCGAGGGCGACGCCGAGGTTACGGAACGACCTCGACCGTCAGGCTCTGCGAGCCGGTGACGACAATATCTGCCTGGGGCAATTCATACTCAGTGAGAACGGAGTTCGTCGTCGGCTTTGCCGTGCCCGCACTGCGCTGACTGTTGATCGTTGCGAGGACTGACGGAGGCAGGCCCGGCATTTCACTGACGCCGATCACCACACCCGCGGCAGGCCGAGAAATCATCAGATAAAGACGGTCTGAACGCCTTAGCCGGTTATACGTCGAGACGAATTCCGCTGTGCTGCGCGGCGTAAAATGCGTTACAGCCGACGCCTGCTGTGCCGCACCGCCGTCAGCTACTGTTATCGACAGCGGCCCGGGCGTTGCCGCCGCCGGTACGGTCACCGGGACTCTACGGATAATGATCTCGCCGTTCTCACTGCGCTCGCTGACTGTAAGTTCGATCGTCTCGCCCGCGCGAACGCGGTTACGGTCGATCGATAGTCGATCGATAACTGCCGTCCGGCTGCCCTCAGTAACCGACAGATCGATATCGACGCCGGCGATCTCAAGCCCGTCGAAGCCGGCCCGAAGCAGAGCCGTGACCGGAACAGACACGACAGCGGCCGTCAGGCCCGTCGCCTGCGGCCCGACAAACCGACGCGAGAGCTTGAGCGGATCTCCACCGCGAACGCGTATCTCGCCTCCGACATCGATAGTCGATTCGCCGATCCCTCGCTCGTTGCCGATGAGCGTGTTTGCGACACCGGCATTGAGTATCAGGCCGGTTAACAGTTCGTCGACCGCGGTCTCGAATCTGACGGTTTCCTTGCGGCCACGGCTGGTCTTGATCCTTATCGTCACCGGCAGCATTTGCGGCTCTCGGCCGAGCAGGCCGTAGATCCCGGTCGCACGGTCCTGCGTCATGGCGCCGACCATGGCGTCGGATACAGCGAGCTTGAACGAGTTGTTCGCATTCGGCACAACCGTCACGACGTGCGACTCAGACATCGGCAGATCGGCCGACCCGAGGCTGAAAAATGGATGCCCGAAAGCATATATCTTGTTGCCGTCGCGGTGCGTGACGGTCCCGGCGGCAGCGATCTGGATGTCGCCTCGAGACAGATGAACGACAACCGAATCGCCCGCGAGCAGCGTGGTCGCATCCGCCTTTTTCAATCCGGAAATTCGGCCGTCACCGCCGGCCGCAGCTATCGGCACAAAGCCCGCCCTTTCGAATTCCGGCGCGATCAGATCGAGCGCTCCCTGCGATATGCCCGAGAACGTCGCCGGCGTCGCAATACGCACAAAGGACTGGCCCGCAACGGATGAGAGGGCCGAATCGAATACGTTAGCGGCCCTGCCCTGCGTTGAAAGGTTCCCGACGTTAGGGGCGGCCCGGTCCGCCGCAAGATCGGCTAGCGAGAACGAGACCGGCTGTCTCGCGTGGCCATTCGCCGGCGGTCCCGCCTCGACCAATGAACGCATCTGTTCGAAGGGTGTGATGCCGCAGATCGGCTCTTTGGCAAATGGAAAACTATATGAGATCGCACCAACAAGTTTGCCGTTGATGTAAACGGGCGAACCCGACATGCCCGCGAAGACAAAGGTCCGTTCTGCATTGGCGCCGCTCAGCTTGCCGACGATCATGTCCTGGCCGGGGCCGATCCAGTTTGGCAGAACGCCAAGGATCTCGACGTTGAATTCCTCCGGCTGGCTGCCCTGAAAAACGCTTCTTGCCGTTCCCCGCATTCCTTCGCGGATCTCGGACACCGGCATCACGCTGATGTCAGCAAGTGTGGGAAAGGCCGATGATATCAGGGTAAGAGACGCAAAGACCGAGATACAGACAACTTTTAACATGTTTAAAAACTGCTTCCCGCGAGACAGGCGCTTATGGTAACATCTAAGAGGTCTGATCGAAAGCCTTTTGTTTCGGGCTTTCACCTCTTCTTCGCCGCATCCGGCGGCACGCTTCATGTCTGAAGCACCTTTACGCCATGCCCAAAACGACACGCCTCTTTAAGAGTTTTCTCCGTCTGCTTCTCCCGGCCTTATTCCTTGTGGTCGCCGCTGTTGCGTCCGGCTCGGTATGGCTTGTCTATACCTCGGCCCGGCCCTACCGCGCGCCATATTTGGTTACGCCCGAGAAATTCGGGCAATTAAGTTCCCGCGCCGCCCAGGTCACGGAAGAAACATGGCCAAATCGCGACGGCAGTTCGTCGCGCGGATGGTTGTTGCGCGGGACCGACGGTGCGCCGGCTGTCATCCTATACCACAAATACGGAGCGGACCGGTCGTATGTGCTGAATCTGGGCGTCAAGCTCAATGAATCGACAAATTTCACCGTGCTGATGCCGGACCTCCGCGGCCATGGTGAAAAACCGAGCGTCGAGAACGCCAGCTTCGGCGGCTGCGAGGCGGAAGACGCCGGATCGGCCCTCGAATTCCTGCGCGCTCTGCGGACGCCAAATCAGATCACGCTCGTCGGCAAGAATATCGGCATTTACGGTGTTGAGATGGGCGCCGGCGTCGCGCTAACGGCTGCGGCACGCGACCAGAGCGTGAAGGCGCTCGCGCTGGATTCCGTTCCCGAAAGCGCCGACAGCGTGCTTCGCGAGACGATCGAGCGTCGCTATCCTTTCGCTAGTTCGGCCACGACAAAACTTGCGAAACTCGGCACTCGCCTCTATTTTTTTGACGGCTGCTATCAACGTGAGCAATCGTGTGATACGGCCCGGAAGCTCGCCGATCGTGACGTGCTGCTGCTCGCGGGCGTCGATGCCGCAGACTTTCAGGATTCGACCGCTCGGCTGAGCAAGTGCTTGCCGTCATCGAACCGTATCCAGGCCAAGCTTGACCTTAGCCCGTCCGGCTTCCGGATCATCAATGCCTCGATGGAACAATCCGAAGCCTACGATCAGCGGCTGATCGACTTTTTCCGTGATTCGTTAAGTAACTAGAGATCGGGCCCTTGCATGGCCGATCAGGCCGGGCACGCTTTCTGAGCGATAAGTTCGGCGATCTTGTCCGGCGGTTCGTCACCGAGGGCCATCCGCTTGGCCCCGATCACCGCGTCGGTCAGGTCGTCCGGACGAGCCTTGAAGCGGCTGTCGCGCCGGATGAGATCACCGATCACGCGCCGCTCGAGCCTCTCGCGGCCGGTATCATCGAGCTCATCTGCCGAATCGAGGTAGTCGACAGGCACGGTATGGTTCTTTATGCGGACGTGCAAGGCTCCGGTGATGTCACGGGCCGCGTCTCTCGTCTTCTGCAGTTCAAGCAGCGAATTTGGAAAGCCAAGTTGACCTCGCAGCGATATCTCGATGATCGGCTGCGGCTTGTCGGGTTCGGCGGGGCGGGCGTCGCTCCTGACGGTGTCGAGCAGGTCGCTCACGAGGCGCTGCGCATCATCGTAACCAGTTACATCAAACATCAATTGCTGAAACGGCCGATAACGATACTCATCGATGTGCCGCGCCACTACGCTGTTATCGTCACCGATCTCGACAACAAAGGCGCCTCGCGTTTCTCGATACTCGCTGATATTCGTCACCTCGATCGAACCGGGATTGAAGGCCCAGTTATCGATCTCGTAGTGCTTGTGCGTATGGCCGAGGCCGACGTATTCGACCGCCGACTTGAGTTCCTTTAGGGCGTCCATTGACAGGGTAGGGATCGGATGGACCTGATGTCCCTCCACATCAGTATGGAGCATCAGCATATGAAAACCACCGTCACGGCGGTTCTGCCTGATCGCCCGGGTAAGCATCGGAATGGCCACGTTCGCGGTAGCCCCATACCAGTCAGAACCGAAGATCCGTGCCCTTCCAACGTCGATATAGCCGCCTTTGCGCGTCGCCTCGTCCCACGGCTGATAGGAGATGTTTCCTTCGGAATGCCCTGGCTCAAGCAGCGTGAGCAGTCCCCAGCTTGAGAGCGAACGCAACCAGCTAAACTCGCTATCAGTATGCTTCTGATCGTGATTCCCCTCTATCGCAATGACCGGGATACCGGCGTCGCGCATCATTGTGAGGCCCTTGACGGCGTGATTCATTGTCTCGGGCGGAACTGCCCTTTTGTGAAAGAAATCGCCGCAAATGATCACAAAATCGACCCTTTCGCCTATCGCATACCTATCGAGAACATCCATCCATGCATCAAAAAAATCCTGAGGGCTCTCGGCCAACTGGTAGCGTGTACAGCCCAGATGCACATCGGCGATATGAAGGAATTTCACGATTGAATCTTATCACAGGCAGTTTCGGCACAGATGAGGTGCTCCGTTCGGATAGGCAAACCCCGTAGAATGTGACATCATTGACAAACATTCCGCACCTTGCTGGCTTTCCCCCTGGCGAAAACGGGAATTTATCGCGGGCACAGCCACGCAATAGAATTATGAAGATATTGCTCTACAATCCGGATAACGGTATTACGCGCAATTTCATGCCGCATCTGTGGATGTTCCTGCTTCAGTCATTGACGCCGGCCGAGCACGAAGTGATCCTGATCGACGGTAATGCAAAGGCAATGACGCGCCGCGAACTGGTCCAGTTCTGCAAGG
>CAZMQR010000060.1:0-10628 GCA_964568325.1 uncultured Chloracidobacterium sp.
GGCGACACATGGGAGGTCATCGGCGTGATCGAGAAGCGCAAATCGGGCTTTTTTGGTGAGAACGAAGAGGACCGAAAGGTCTTTATGCCTTACAACACCTCGCGAAAGGTCGCGCCGCTGCGTGATTATCTGCTGATGATCATCCAGGCCAAGCAGGGCCAATTGACGGACGCCGTCGAGGAGATCGAGTCCACGCTCCGGCTGCGTCGTGAGGTCAAATATGGCGAGAAGAACAACTTTGACGTTAAGACCGCCGACGCGTTTATCGCCCAATTTGACGGCATTATCGGCGGCGTCGGCCTTGTCGCCATCGCCATCTCATGCCTCGGCCTGCTGGTCGGCGGCATCGGCGTGATGAACATCATGCTCGTATCGGTGACCGAACGAACAAAAGAGATCGGCATCCGCAAGGCCATCGGTGCCACCAAGCGTGCGATCGTCTTTCAATTCCTGCTCGAGGCAATGACCCTCACCATGTTCGGCGGCATCATCGGCATCGCTCTCTCAATGCTGATAAGCAACCTGCTGATGCTCCTCATCCCATCAATGCCCGCCCAGATACAGCCGTGGATGATAATCACGTCGCTGAGCGTGTCGGTAGGAATTGGTTTGATATTTGGAGTATTGCCGGCCAGAAAAGCCTCAAAACTCGACCCGATCGAGTGCTTGCGGTACGAGTAGATCTTTGACAATTTAAGTACCTGTGCACTTGACCCTGACCATCGGGAAATCGATCGCGAGGGGCTTGCCTTTGTTGGTGCCTTCGATCCGGCCCGTGAGGCGGGTGGCGTCGCCTTTATAGATGACGCGTTGGGGAAAGTCATGTGCGGCGTTCTCAAAGACGTATTCGCCGTTCGTCGAGCGGACAAGTTTGAAATCGGTCTCGGCCGGATTGGCCTTTGGCTTCGCGACGAAGTAGATGCCGCCCAAGCGTTCCTCGATCCGCATGAACTCCCAATCGACTGTCTTGCCGTTTTTCACCGTGCGGCCCATGCCAATGATCGACGTGCCCTCGGGCGACATCCATTGCTCGGCGACGATCAGTTTCTTCGCGTCGTCCCGCCGCTCCCAACAGCCCGCCATGCCGGCGAAATCCGCGAGCCGGGGCTGAGCCGCCGTGGCGGAAACGAGAATTAGGGCAAATAGAAAGCCTGTTAGCTTATACATTCTGTTCGACTCCGCGTACTCCGCGTTCTTCTCTCTTTCTCTGCGTGGAATCTTCCGTTCGCCAGGACCCACGCGGAGAAACGCAGAGATATACGCAGAGGACCGCAGAAAGGTATCAATTATTCGAGTTCGACCGTCTGCTGATACTCAGGCACGATGACGTTCCAGCCGTAGGCATCGCGGATGTGCTGGGCCATTGCCTCGGCGGATTCGGGTTCGCCGTGCGTGGTAAATACCGTCTTTGGCGCGGTCGCAAGGCCCGATAGCCAGCGAAGCACGGCCTTCCAGTCGGCGTGGGCCGAGAAGCCCTCGACCTTCTCGACGTGGCAGCGGACGGGGATCCAGTTCTTCATGATGCGCACTTCCCTTTCGCCGTCCTGCACACGCCGGCCCGTCGTGCCGGCGGCCTGATAGCCGACAAAAACGATCGTCGCGCGTTCGTCAGGCAGTATCCGCATCGCGTGGTGCAGCACGCGTCCGCCGGTCAGCATTCCCGACGCTGAGATAATTACGCGCGGGCCCCGCATTTCGTTGAGGCGTTTGGATTCCTCGCGGCTCGACGCCGTCTGCATCGAGGCCGTGCGCAGCGGGTGCTTTTTATGAGCGAGAAGTGAGGCGTATTCGCGGTCGTGTTCCTCGTGCCAACGGTTATATACCTGCGTCGCCTGCGAGGCCATCGGCGAATCGACGATCACAGGCAGTATCGGAATACGTTTCTGCTCCTCAAGTTCGCGGATCATGTATAGCACTTCCTGCGTGCGTCCAACCGCGAACGCCGGTATCAATATCGGCCCGCCGCGTTCCGCAGCCTCGTTGATGATGCGAGCCATCTGCGTCTCACTATCGATGTCTCCATGCAGCCTGTCGCCATACGTCGATTCGCACATCAGATAATCGCACACCGGCGGCGGTGCCGGATCGTTCAAGATCGGCTGATCGTAATGGCCGAGATCGCCGGAAAACAGGAACCGCGTGGCCCCCATCTCCACCAGCACCTGGCTCGCACCCATGATGTGGCCGGCTACGCTGAAGCCGGCGCGAAAGCCCTCGCAGACGTCGTGCATTTCGCCGTCATTCGGGAACGTCTGCAGCAGAGCAAGCGCGGCCTTGGCATCGCGCTCGTCGTAGAGCGGCAGCGCGGGCGTGTAGCTCGACAACTGGTGTCGGTTGCGATAGTCGGCCTCTTCCTCTTGCAGCCGGGCCGAATCGGGCAACAGAATCTTGAGCAGATCGGCCGTCGCACTCGATGTGAAGACCGGGCCGCTAAAGCCCAATTTTACTACTCTCGGTAGAAAGCCGGTATGATCTATGTGAGCGTGCGTGATGATGACGGCGTCGAGTTCGTGCGCGGCGAACGGCGGATCCTGCCAGTTGCGCTCGCGAAGTTCGCGGCCACCCTGAAAGAGGCCGCAATCGACCAGGACGCGCCGGCCGCCGGATTCGAGCAGGTATTTTGAGCCGGTAACCGAGCCGACGCCGCCGTAGAAGGTGATGCTTGCCATTTGGAGTCTAGTCTTGCCGGGTGCGGCACGTATTCCCCGACAGCCATGCGAGGCCCTCCGGAAACAAGAATTTCAGCACGACTGCCGATGCCTCAAGGCCGCAAGTGTCGCCCTCCGGTATGCAAACGTCACCGCACGGCTTGGTCCCGGCCGCGCAGCCGCGAACGGCCCGCATCGGGCTGTTCTCAGGCGGCGGCGTCTCGAGAAAGTTGTTTACATTGACCATGCGGACACAACTCGCATTCATGCCGAACCCGACGACCCTGTCATAGTCTTTCTTACTATTGGCCCAGCCCTGGAACTTGACGGCCTGATTAAGAGAAACGACGTTGATATGCGAGACCTGCGAAGCAAGGCCCTTGTCATCCTTGATCTCAGCATAGATGGCCGCCACGATCTGGGCGTCGGTCGCACCGCAGGTCTGGCCGATGATGGCCGTACCCGCAGCGGCCGCGGTTAGAACGGATACAGTGTAAAAAAGTCGAATGACTACGTTAAGCGCGCAGATTCGGTTCATGATGCCCCTCCTATGGGTCATGGCCCGCGCCATCGGCACGGGCCGTGTTCGGATTACTTACCTACGTTCGAATTGGCGTTTGCCGGAGCCGAGTTCGAGTTTGAATTCGTACTCGTCTTCGTGTTCGCAACCGGAACGACGGTCTCTGTCGCACCTGTCAGCTTGCACGTCTCACCATTAGGCAAGCATACGTCACCGCACGCGAAATAGCCCTGTGCGCAGCTTGCGTTCACTCGGTAGGCCGGATCTAGGAGATCCTTGGAGATCTTGAAGTTGCCGCCCTCAACGCCACAACCAACCGCGGTCGAGGATATCAAGTTAAAGATAGCGTCACGCTGGCCCGACCAACCCGTTACGCTGAGCATTTTCTTGCTTCCACTTACGGCAATAGAGATGTTGAACTGCCACTCCTGCCGAGTATAGCTTGTTGTTTTCTCGAGCACGTCATAAACGCCGCTGACGATCAATTCGGGTGCTGTCGTGTTGCAATCGATCGTCGTCGGTGAGGGGGTTGCCAACGGAGCCGCAGGCGAAGGCCCACCGACCGTCGGCCCTGTCGGTTGCGTGCCGCATCCGGTCAGTCCGATCAGTGCTGAGGATATCAGCGTCACGACCGCGATGCGATATTTTGTCAGATAAGATTTATTCATGCAGCCTCCTAATTCAATCAATGTCTGTCACCATAGATAGCAGACTAAACCGCGTCTGCTTGCCAAAGACCATGCCGCTTCCGTCATGGAGCCAGTCAAGTCGCGAGTAGTATAGGCCCGAATCGTTGTTGTTCGTAAGCCTTTTTTCGGGCCCGCCGCTTACGGGCGCTACCCAAAGGTCGTCCTTGTCAGCGTTGCGTGCGGCGAAACCGATCAATCTTCTGTCGTCTGATAGAAAAGTATTGTAATAATAGGCGTTTTTCAAGCTCGCGACAACCCTATCGGGGCCGCCCCCGACCGAAATGAGCTTTATCACAGTCTCGGGCGGCAGCCCTGACAGCTTGCTCGCTTCTGCGACCATCACGCCCTTGCCGTCCACAGACCAGCCAAGCAGGCGGACAATGCTTGATGAAAGTGGAAGTTCGGATGCAGTTCCGCTCGCGGTGTTGATGATGCGGACCTTGGCCCCCGCGACACCCGTCGTGCGCTCGATGACGGCGATCTGCGCGCCGTCCGGCGAGAACAGAGGACACGCATAGGTTAGCGTCTTGTCGGCATTGTCCGTCAGCAATCTTTGCGAACCGTCTCGAACATTGACAAGGGCGATATTCGACGCGCTGCTCGCATCAGTTACATACAAGATCGTCGAGCCGTCAAACGACCAATCGAAAACGCCTGTCTGTGTAAGGTTATACGGCGAGACGGAATAACCCGCGGCCGAAATGCCGCCGGCGGACAGCTTTCGTTCCGATCCGCCGTTGGGATTTACGACGAAAATGTCTTTCTTGCCGGCCTCATCACGTATGAACGCGATCATCGAACCGTCAGGCGACCATGACGGGAGGAAACCGTGCTCGACGAGCCGCGCTATCGGCTCGTTATCGGCCCCGGCCTTCATTGAACGGACCATGATCGTCGAATCGTAAATATGGTTGCCGAGGCTCATGTTCTTCTCTGACTGGAACGCGATCCGTGTTCCGTCATGAGAAACGCTCGGCCATAGTTTTGAGTTGCGGTCGCGGACAATGGGCACTTCGGCCCCGTCGGCCACGGCGACACGCCAAAGATTCGATTCCTCTTTGGCCGAACTGAAAAGAATAGAGCGCCCATCCGCCGTTGCGTCCGCGACGCTCGCATCGGTCTCAGACGCCGTTATCCGCGAACCGGCGCCAGATCCCATTTTGGATACAAAGGCCTGGAGCACGCCCTCGACCGCCGAGGAATAGAACAGCCGCTTGGCCTCGGGCAGCCAGATGATCTTATCCAAACGACCCTGGCCGCTGACCTCCTCAGAGATCCGATCCGAGCCGAGCGCGCCCGTCACGATCTTCCATTCGTCCTTTTGCCGTATTGCGTAGATCAGCGAGCGTTCATCGGAGGCGATATTGATAAACGAGATATCGTCGCGACCGAAAGACGAGACCTTTTCAGTCGCCCCGGTTGCCGGATCCATAAAGTAGAGCTCTTTCTGGAGTTCGAAGTAGATCCGTCCTGAGGGCGCCCAGCGTCGAAGCTCGATATTGCGATCATTGAGCGTGCCAACCAGCTTTGGCGTCCCGCCCAGCGCACTCACGCGCCATATGCCTGACATCCTGGCGGCATCAGAACTCGTCGAACGGTCAGAAAAATAAGCTATCTCATCGCCTTTTGGCGACCAGACAGGATCGGTATTTGAGAAAGCATCATTGGTTATCTGGATGGCCTCGGTCGATCCAGTTTGCGTGACCCATATGTTCTTGCTGCCTGATCGCGTCGATGCAAAGGCGATCAACTTGCCGTCAGGCGAGAACCGCGCGCTGCTAAAAAGCTCGCCCGGGGCGCTCGTCCAGCTTGCGACCTCGGCGACCTTGTACGTCCCCGGCACACGGCCCGACAAGCGTCCCGGACCGAGGAAGTAAATACCGGAAACGATCCCCGCCGCCACGAGCACAAAGATGATCGCGTGCAGCAAGGTGAATCTTCGTGTCGTCCTAAACGCCGTTGTGAATGTCGAGCGTTTGCCCGTTGCGCCGGTCTCGGGCGAGGGCAGCAATTGGTCGCTGCTGTTGCCGCGTCTCGATTCGAACCTGACCTCGTCCCTTAGATCCTCGATGTCGATCTCGAGGTCCTTGATGTGCTGGTAACGGTGATCACGATCCTTTCGCAGGGCTTTACCGACGATCCGCTCCAGTTGGCGCGGCAAGGTCGGTGCAATTTCCCGGATCGGCGCCGGGTCATCGCGCAGTATCGAGCTGACCACGTCGAGATGCCCTTCGCCCTCGAATGGCCGCTTGCCGGTAAACAATTCATACATCACGATGCCGAGGCTAAAGATGTCACTTCGCGCATCGATCGGCTTGCCGCGGGCCTGCTCGGGTGACATATAGCCGACCGTGCCCATAACCAGGCCCGGCTGCGTGTTGAATTGAAGCCTTGTCGCCTCATCCGAGTCAGATGTTTCAAAGCGCTGCTCAGTTAGCTTTGCGAGGCCAAAGTCGAGGACCTTTACAAGGCCATCATCGCGAACGATGATGTTTTCGGGCTTTACGTCCCGATGGATGATCCCCGCCTCGTGGGCCGCACCCAATGCGGCAGCGATCTGGAGTGCGATCTTCAATGCGTCGGTCAGACTGATCGGGCCGGAATTCATACGATCTCGAAGCGTCTCGCCTTTGATGAACTCCGTGACAATGTAGTTATGACCATCGGTTTCACCGATCTCGTAAACGGTGAGGATATTCGGGTGATTGAGCGCAGACGCAGCCTTCGCTTCCTGGATAAAGCGGTTCAGCTTGTCGGCATCCTTGCTGAGTTCGTCGTTGAGTATCTTGACGGCGGCCTTGCGGTCGAGGCGCGTGTCATCGGCAAGATAGACCTCGCCCATCCCACCCGCGCCGATCTTTTCGCGGATCTCATAGTGGCCGACCTTGCCGCCCGTCACCATATGCCAGTATCTGCCTTAGCTCTTTTTCCTTGGGTTAGGACCTAAGGAAGAGTGTAAGACGGAAACCGGCCTGTGCCAAGTATTTCAATTGGCCAGTTCGCTCGGGAACCACAGGACCTTTGGCGGGTTTGGGGATTTTGATTGTGCCTTTCTTTCGCGCGCCGCCCTCAGGAGCGTCTCAGGCGTCTCGCCGTCAGTGCCGAAGGCCGCCCAGCCGACATTGATCTCGACCTCGATCGCATCGGCATCGGTGATCTTGAGCTTGCGGCCGAAAAAGCCGGTGTGGATCCGCGCAATGATCTCATGCGAAACCTCCTTGGTCGCCGTCGGGAGCACGACGAGGAATTCGTCGGCTCCGGCTCGGGCAAAGAAGTCCATTTGGCGCAGATTCTCTTTGACGACGCCGGCGACAAACGCCAGCAAACGATCGCCCGCCGCATGGCCGAACCGCTGGTTGATGTCGTCGAATCCGCGAATATCCAATGCAAGTATCGTCAGCGGCCGTTCGTCGGGCTTTCGCTGCGATTCGGCCATCTGATTCTCAAGGACCATGTGAAATGCCCTTTCATTTGGCAAGTCGGTCGTCGCGTCCGTGAGCGCCGTTGCGTGGGTCTGCTCGAATGCGACCGAACTCATCACCAGCGGAGCGATCCGGCTGCCGATGCCTTCGAACGTCGGCCGGTCGACCGTCGCCGGATCAAAGTCGTGATCAAAGAAAAGTTGGAGTACACCGAACGGGGCGGTGCCGGTCTCAAGCGGTATCGCGACCGTTTGAGGGCCGACCTGAACCTGCTTAGAACAGTAACAGTCGCCCGGCTGGCCGTCACGAGGGCTGATGCTCAGCCCAAGATGCTCGGCCCCCCTTGACCCTTCAGCCTGCTTTACGGTCAAGTGATCGGCACCCGCATCGTAGACAAAGAGCAAGACCGTCTTACATGGGATCAGCCCCCGAATGCGGCTCACGGCAAGGCGAAAGGAATCCGCGGGCGAGAGCGAACCGGCGAAAAGGTCCTTCGCCTCATCAAGGCCGGCGAGGCTGTCCTCAAAAGACGGACTCACGTCCGGATGCTCTTGCACGATCCTTGCCCGACGCGACTGCAGCAGGTGGAGGCAGACCGTCGTGACCAAAAATACCGCAATGATGACGGAAAAAGCGCGCGTCTTGGTGCCGACCTCAAGGTCGGCGATCGCGACCAGATAACTCGCCCCGATAGCCGCCAAGGCGATAGCAACGACTATGGCAGGAGAGAAGATCCTGTGGCGAATACCCGAAGGCACACTATCGACGGGATGGATCATTGAGAGGCAAGGCGGTTTAGGAGGTTGGGCCCTGACTTGGGGAGCGGCCCTTGAATAAGGATAGCGTTCGGCTGGGGAACTGGTCAATAAGTATTTTTTTGAGAGCCGATAGCAGAGGCCCAGATCGCGGCCGCTGATCGATTCGAAAAAAAATTCAATTTTTGTGATTTTTGGGTTGACTAAAGCGTCGCGGCTAACTATATTATCGTTTGCTTCGGGAAAGAAAGAGTTCCGGGGCAAACGGCTGTGTTCGATCAGCCGGGACCTGGAAACAGGTGATTTATTCTTTGAGAAAAAGACAGGAGTCATTAAATAAAATGAAAAAGGTAATTGCACTTTCAACAGTTCTCGGTTTGAGCGCTCTGGGCATGGCTTGCGGTGAGACACCGGCCAATAACGCCACGAACAAGCCGGCCAACACAGCTCCGGCGGCGAGCCCGGTCTCGAGCCCGGCCAACACAGCTCCGGCTAACACCGCAGCGAACCACACTGCCCCGGCCAACGCGAGCAACACCACCGGTGCCAAGCCCGCGAATGCTGCTCCGGCAAACAACGCTGCCGCCAAGCCGGCAAACAAGTAGTTCATTTACGAACTAGATCGAGAAAGCACCTTGTCACCGACGAGGTGCTTTTTCTTTCTGAGAATAGTCAAATCTCTGCTTTTCGCGTTTGACTTCCCGTCAAGCGGTGAATATATTGTCGAGTGTTCCCCAAATAAGCTTTATGTGGAACCGTGGGCGGTGTTTGCATCGTCCCGAAAAAATTAGATCTAATCTTTGAGAAAGACAGGAGAATCGATTCTTATGAAAAAAGTAATTGCACTTTCAGCAGTTCTCGTCATGGGTGCCCTCGGGATGGCCTGTGGTGAGGCTGCCAACACCAACACTGCCGTGAACAAGGCGGCTAACGCTGCCAACGCCGCGGCCAACGCGATGAACGCCGCCGCTAACACGATGGCCAACGCCGCAAATACGATGGCGAACGCCGCTAACAAAGCAGCCGACGCAGCAAACAAGGCCACCGACTCGGTCAAGCCGTCGAATGCCGCTCCGGCAAACAATGCAGCCGCCAAGCCGGCAAACAAATAGTCTGCACGAGCAGGCTTGACGAAGGCCCGGTCGTTCTAGACGTCCGGGCCTTTCTTTATCAGTTGTCAAAGATCAACTGACGCAGTTCCTTCACAGACGTGACGGGCCGCTGACATACAAAATTCTCACAGACATAGGCTGTCGCTTGCCCCTCAACCGCCGTGCGGCCCTCGAACAGCGGCATGGCAGACGCATCTGAGGCCGGATCAGCGGTGATCGCAAAGACAGCGTCCGGCAAATACCGCGACAAGGCCTCGCGAGCCAGGTCGCTGCCTGCATCGCCAACGATGACAATCTCCTTTGTGTCAGCGAGATGAAACTCAAGCGCAGATAGGGCTCGGCCGAAGCCCTGCGGATATCGCCGAATCTGAACGGCCGAGAGACGCAATGTCGTCGATGCGAACTGCTCGTACCTCTCGTCGCCGGTCAGCTTTGCAAGGCGCAGCAGAACGTCCGCGGCAACGGAATTGCCCGATGGCGTCGCGTTGTCGTAGAGATCCTTGTTGCGAACGACAAGCTGTTCGTGGTCGTTAGACGTGAAGAAGAATCCGCCGCCGTCCGGATCCCAAAACTCCGTTATCATGGTGTCCGCCAATCGGCGAGCCTCATTAAGATATCTGATCTCTCCGGAGACCTGATATACTGCCAACAGTCCGTCAACGACATTCGCGTGATCCTCGACGTAGGCATTGAGCTTCGCCTTCCCGTCCTTCCATGTCCGCAGCAGGCGGCCGTCATCCTGCAGCTGACTTAAGATAAAGTCCGCATTGCGTTTCGCTATCGCTAAATACTCGTCGCTGCCCAGCGCTCCCGCAGCATCGGCAAATGCCGCCAACATCAGCCCGTTCCAGGCGGTCAGCACCTTCTCGTCACGGCCGGGCTTGATACGCTCTTCTCGATACTCAAAGAGCTTAAGTCGAGCATCATCAAAGGCAGAAACACGAGCGGTAGCGAGTGTGCCCTCACCGCGAATATTCAAGATACTGTGTCCCTCAAAGTTTCCACCGCGAGTTACATCGTAGAACGCACAAAACTCCGACGCCTCCTGCTCGCCCAATACCAGGGAGATCTCCTCCGGCGTCCACACAAAGAACTTCCCTTCCTCACCCTCGCTGTCAGCGTCCTGTGAGGAAAAAAATCCTCCGCTCTCGTCGAGCATCTCGCGCCTGACATATTCAAGTGTCTCGACGGCAATGCGACGGTAGAGATCGCTGCCGGTTACCTGATACGCGTGCAGATAAACGCGGGCCAATTGGGCGTTGTCGTAGAGCATCTTCTCAAAATGCGGCACCATCCAAGTGCGTTCCGTGCTGTATCGATGAAAGCCGCCGCCAATCTGATCGTAGATGCCGCCGCGGGCCATCGCGGTCAGCGTGGCCAAAACTGGTTTTCGCAATTCATCCCGACGGTTGCCGACCTGCCACAACAATTCCAGTGACGGCGTTGACGGGAACTTGGGACCGCGAAATTCGCGTTTTGCGT
>CAZMQR010000061.1:0-10559 GCA_964568325.1 uncultured Chloracidobacterium sp.
TACTCGTTCAAGGCCGGTCATCGAATAATGGTGCAAATTCAGAGTTCTTGGTTCCCTTTATACGATCGCAACCCGCAGACTTTTGTGCCGAACATCTTTAAGGCGCAAGGCACCGACTTCAGATCGGCGACGCAACGGATCTATCGAACATCCAGGCATCCTTCACATATAACTGTTTCCGTTGCGAGATAGAGATGGTATGCTTTCAAGTTTGCTATGTTCGACGAGAGCTTTGATGTAATTGTGATCGGTGCGGGCCACGCCGGCTGCGAGGCGGCCTCGGCGTCTGCCCGTTTGGGGGCGGAGACCGCTCTTGTCACGATCAATCTGGACCTGATCGGACAGATGTCGTGCAATCCCGCGGTAGGCGGTATCGCAAAGGGCCACGTCGTAAGAGAGATCGACGCGCTTGGCGGTATCATGGGCCGCGTGATCGATCGGACGGGGATTCAATTTCGCCTTCTTAACCGCTCTCGCGGCCCCGCTGTCCAATCACCCCGTGCCCAGGCTGATCGGAGCCTCTATCGAACGGAGATGCGACGGGTCCTTGAAGCGACGCCGGACCTGCACCTGCGCCAAGGTATTGTTGTTAACCTAATTGTTGCAAACAAGAGGGTTATTGGTGTAGAAATGCAGGATTCGCGCCGTTTGGGTGCGAAGGCAGTGGTCATTGCGACGGGCACCTTCCTCAATGGCACCATCCATACTGGCCGAACGACCTATTCGGCAGGACGTGCCGGCGAGCCGGCATCGATCGAACTTGCCGAGAGCCTCAAGCGGCTGGGCTTCCCTGTTGGCCGCTTGAAAACAGGTACGCCCCCTCGCCTCGATGGCCGAACGATCGATTGGGACGCATTTGAACCGCAGGCGCCGGACGAAAAACCCATTACTTTTTCATTTGCCACCGAGCGTATCGAGCAGCCGCAGCTCAATTGTTTTATAGGCTATACGCACGATCGTCTACATAGGTCGATCAGGGACAATCTGCACCAGTCACCGCTGTACTCAGGCCAGATCAAGGGTGTTGGGCCTCGGTATTGCCCGTCGATCGAGGACAAGGTTGTCAAGTTTGCCGATAAGGACCGTCACCAGCTATTTCTGGAGCCAGAGGGTCACAATACGGATGAGGTGTATCTTAATGGATTCTCGACCTCGCTCCCCGCCGATCTTCAAGTCGAACTCCTGCACATGATCGACGGCTTTGAGGCTGTAAAGGTCATTCGGCCCGGCTATGCGATCGAGTACGACTTTGTGGACCCGCGAGAACTGAGCCCGACGATGGCTTCGACTCGAATGGACGGTCTCTTTCTCGCCGGTCAGATCAATGGGACCACGGGATACGAAGAAGCGGCGTGCCAGGGACTACTTGCCGGAATTAACGCCGCGATGTCGGTCACTGGCCGCGAACCGCTTACCCTGCGCCGCGATGAAGCATACATCGGTGTGCTCGCCGATGACCTGATCCGACACGGCGTCGATGAACCATATCGGCTGTTTACCTCCCGGGCTGAAGCTCGCCTGACCCTGCGGCACGACAACGCCGACCGGCGACTCTCGCCCAAGGGCCGTGAGATCGGGCTTGTCGGCAATAACGATTGGGAACGCTTTAGTCGTAAGCGAGATCGCATTGCTCGCCTACGTAACACGCTCGACAACACTCGATTCAAGCGATCATCACCGCAATACAAGGCGATATCCGAGAAACTTGGGGCCGATCTCGGCGATTCTATAAGTCTGTCGCAACTCGCGATGCGACAAGGCGCGAATCCGGAACTCGTCCATCGGATGCTGCCGAACGATATTCGCGATGAGATTCGCGTCAGTGACCTCGAAACCGCCTTGGCCGATTCGCTCTACAGCGGTTATATCGAGAAACAGCGGCAGGCGACCGAGCGCGTGAATCATCACGATGCCCTGCGCGTGCCTGAAAACTTCGCGTTCCAGGCGATTAAGGGGCTTTCGAACGAGATGATCGAACGTCTTGAACGCGCCCGTCCCCAGAATTTCGCCCAGGTTCGTAATATAAACGGAATAACCCCTACCGCTCTGTCCACCGTTCTTGTTCACTTAACCGCCCGATCCACAACTATCGCAAACTGAGCCAGTGATCGGTGAAATTGTGGCACGTGCCACATTTTGATCGGCGGGGTTGAAATTGTGGCACGTGCCACAATTCTTGATTGGCGCAATCCTGTTTCGCTATGCTACCTTATGTAACACACTCGGATGGCGAAAGTAATTGCGATCGCAAACCAGAAAGGAGGAGTCGGGAAGACTACGACGGCCGTCAATCTCGCCGCAGGGCTTGCGTCGTCGGGCAAGAAAGTCCTTCTGGTCGATGCCGATCCACAGGCCAATGCTACGTCCGGTGCCGGCATTGAGAAGAGTACGAGCCGCAAGAGCCTCTACGACGCTCTTATCCTGGGCGATAATGTCCGCGATCTCGTCATCCCAACGGGTTTTGCGACGTTATGGGTGTTGCCATCCGACAAGAATCTGGCAGGAGCTGAAATTGAGTTGGTTGGGATCGAAGGCCGAAATCACGTTCTCAAGAAGTTGATCGACGGCGTCCGAGACTATTTTCACTATGTGATAATCGACTGCCCGCCTTCACTCGGGCTGTTGACCATCAACGGACTGACCGCAGCCGACTCACTTCTGGTTCCGATACAATGTGAATACTATGCATTGGAGGGTGTGACCGAACTTTTTGACACGCTTGCGCGGCTGCGTCGAGAACTGAATCCAGAGTTGGCGATCGAAGGTCTCCTTCTGACGATGTATGACGACCGGACGAACCTCTCAGCAGCCGTTGCGAAGGACCTGCGAGATTTCTACGGGTCGCAAGTACTGAATACCGTAATACCCCGAAATGTTCGCCTGGCCGAGGCGCCGAGCTTTGGCCAGCCTATCCTGCAGTACGATCCACGGTCGCGCGGTGCGGAAAGCTATATGCAGCTTGCAAAGGAGATATTGAACAATGGCTAGACAAGCGTTAGGACGAGGCCTGAGCGCCCTGATCAGCGAGGACCAACCCCAAACTGCTGTCGACATTCCGAGGGTCACCTCTGAGATCGACATCGACCTGATCGAACCGAACCCACAGCAACCGAGAAAGCGATTCAGCGAGGAGGAACTCGAAGGGCTGCAGCAATCGATCAGTGCGAATGGCATCATTCAGCCGATCGTGGTTCGTCCGTTCGGAGGCCGTTATCAGATAGTAGCCGGCGAACGTCGATGGCGTGCGGCTCAGCGCGCAGGTTTGCGGCGGATACCGGCAACGGTAAAGGAGGTCTCCGACGAAAAGCTCCTTGAGATGGCCCTCGTCGAGAACATCCAGCGGCAAGAGTTGAATCCCATAGAAGAAGCCAACGCCTACCGCCAACTTATTGATAATATTGGACTTACGCAGGAACTTCTGGCTGAGCGTGTAGGAAAGCCGCGTTCCGTAATTGCGACTTTCGTGCGACTACTGAAGCTACCTACCGAGGTGCAGGCGGCGATTGCCGACGGCGGCCTATCGGCGGGACACGGAAGGGCCCTTCTACTGTTGGACGACGCAGCTATCCAGCGAAATATTGCGAATATTGCTATCGAACTAGGCCTCACGGTGCGTGAGATCGAGAAAGCCGTCAAGAGGGCTCGTTCGGGAAAACCACCGGCGGTGGCGACCGCTCCGGCGGTGGGCGACACGGACGCAAACGTTAAGGCTGCCGAAACAAAGCTAATGCGGACCCTGAATACCGCTGTGAAGATCCGTCCGGGACGAAAGGGACTCGGCGGTAAGATCGAGATTGAGTATTACAGCACGGACGACCTGGATCGCATATACCAGGTAATTATAGGCAAATAAAGGAGATAGATGGATAAGGAACGCCTAACGGAAATGGTTAGCTGTGCGGGTTGAGTGGCAAAACTCGCACCGAGCGACCTTGCTCAAGTTTTGAGCAAGCTTCCGAAACAATCTAGCGAGAACGTGATCGTTGGCTTTGATACGTCTGACGATGCAGGTGTTTTTCGCCTTTCGGACGAAACGGCGCTGGTTCAGACTGTCGATTTTTTTACACCTGTGGCGGACGACCCGTATGTTTACGGACAGATCGCGGCGATCAATTCGCTCAATGACGTCTACGCCATGGGCGGGCGTCCGCTTTCGGCGCTGTCGATCGTTTGCTATCCACAAAAGGGTGATTGGACGGTGCTTGGCGATATTCTGCGAGGCGGCCAGGATGCGATGAATGCAGAAGGGGTCGTTATCATTGGCGGCCATTCGGTGGACGATCAGGAGATAAAGATCGGTTATGCTGTAACTGGTGTCGTACATCCTCAGCGCGTTATCTCGAACGCGGGAGCAAGGCCGGGTGACGTTCTCGTCCTGACCAAACCCATCGGAACCGGCGCGATCAATACGGCGATCAAGCACGGCAAGGCAAGCCGCGAAACCGAGGCGGCCGCTGTCAGTGCAATGACGACATCGGCGGCGTCGGCTTCGCTCTCAATGCAGGAACACGGTGCCAATGCGTGCACTGACGTTACGGGCTTTGGGCTCCTGGGCCATGCATTCGAAATGGCGAAGGCCAGCGACATGACCCTGGTGATCGAGTCCGCTGCTGTCCCACTGCTGCCAGACGTTCTTGAACTGATCGCTCAGGGCATGCTAACGCGAGGCGACAAGAACAACCGGACCTATGTAGGCTCAACCGTCTGCATCGAACCGACGGTATCATCAGCCTTGCAAAGCGCACTGTTCGATCCGCAAACCGCAGGCGGCCTGCTTATCAGCATGCCAGAAGATCAAGCGGCACGTCTGGGCGCAGAGGTCGCGGGAACTGTCGTCATAGGTCGTGTTGTATGCAAAGGTACTCACCTGATCGAGGTCAAATAGGTGCTTCTTTTTATCTTCGAATCGATAGGGACCTCGGAGCTGATACTGGTAGGTATCATCGCGTTGATCTTTCTCGGGCCTCGCCGATTGCCGGACATCGCTCGAAAGATCGGCAAGATAATGGCCGAGTTTCGTGGGACAGCGAACGAGTTCAAGGAGACGTGGCAGCGAGAGGTCGATTTTGAGGAGGAGGCAAGCGCATTCGATGTCGACGCCATTGAGGCCGAGACCGTCGCCCGCGACGACGCGAATAAGCATAAACCGGTCAATGGTTCGAATGATGCTCCCGAGGTCAGAGAGGTCGACCCGGCCGACTTTGAACGCCTGCGAGCGGCGACAGACTCGGCCGCGGTAAATGAGCCGGTGACGAGCGATGAGAACGACAAGCAAAACTGGCTGTAAAAGATGACGGACGAAATTACAGAACAAGGGCCCGGCGGCCAGATGTCCTTTCTCGATCATCTCGATGAGCTACGCCGACGGCTCGTAAACTCTGTGATCATTATAGTTATCGCATTTGCGGTGTGTTGGTTTCTATCGGATCGGATATACAATTTTCTTAGCATCCCAATCCGAAAAGCCCTGTCCGAGGCTGCCCGACGTGAACTTCCGGTCGAGGGCAAGACTGGTAGTGAAAGAATTTTGACGCTCGACCAACTTCGCGAAGGCGAGAGCGGCCGGTATGTTTTTGACTCTGCAGCAAAGATCGGCAGCGCTGTCATTTCGCCGGGGACATCGGTTCTTGCCGAGGTCGGCCGCGATGCCTCTGGCGCGATGGGCCTTTTCACCTCGGAGGCCCTGATAACGAATAACGCCGTGGTCCCCAAGGGCGTGCGGCTCCCGGTTCCGTTTGACGGCGTGGCCTTAAGTCAGCCGAGCGCAGACGAGCGCATGATCGTTACGACCGCACAGGAACAGTTCACTATGTATGTAACTGTTTCACTTTATTCAGGCATCGCCCTGGCTGTTCCATTGCTGTTGTGGCAGATATGGATGTTCATCTCGCCTGCCCTCTATAAACATGAACGAGCCTATGTGACACCGTTTATAGGGCTTTCGAGCATCTCGTTTGTTTTGGGAGCGGCCTTTGCGTACTACATATTATTTCCTCCCGCGGCTCGCTACTTGCTGAACCTCGGTGGCGGCGAATTCCAACTGCTGCTCCGGGCGAGCGATTACCTCGATCTGATAACCATCATCATGCTTGCGATGGGCCTTATTTTTCAGATGCCGGCGATCACGTACGTACTCGCCCGTATCGGAATAATATCGGCCGGATTGCTTGTTCGCAGTTGGAAGTTATCGCTTGTCATCATCCTGATAGTTGCGGCGGTCGTTTCGCCGACCGGCGACATTCCCAACATGCTCCTCTTCGCTACACCGATGATGGCGCTCTACATCGTGTCGATCTTTATCGCCTGGCTCTTTGGCAAGAAGCGCCAAATTGCGGCGGAGGCATGATGAATGCAACCCCTCGGCCCCTCTCGGGCATCTTGAAAAGGTGCAACTAACTGTTTAGAATCCTTAAGTTACTGTGCTGTAGGCCCATTGCCTGTCGTGCGTGGTATGTAATTTGCGGAGTTAAGTCCAATGTTGGGAATCAGATCGACAAGAATCACGCTTTTTTCAATCATTTTTATCGCAACAGGTGCGATCATCTCGTTTGCTCAGAAGCCGGAAAGAACACCTCCGGCCGAGGACCCTACCGATAAACCTCGGAATGTAAGGCCTGAGTTGAAGGAAGCCTATAAAAAGTGGATCAGTAACGATGTCCTTTACATCATTACTGACGATGAGAAGAAAGCTTTTAAGGCGCTTGCCACCGATGAGGAGCGAGAGAACTTTATCGAGCAATTCTGGCGGAGACGTGACCCCAATCCCGATACAGAAGAGAATGAATACCGCGAACAGTACTACGAGCGCATTGCTTACGCCAATGAGCATTTCGCATCGGGCATTCCCGGTTGGAGAACGGATCGCGGGCGCATATACATTGCATGGGGAAAGCCGGATTCTGTGGAGTCACATCCCTCGGGTGGTAGTTATGACCGTCCGTCCTACGAGGGTGGAGGCTCGACAACAACCTACCCGTTCGAGATCTGGTATTACCGCCATCTCGAGGGCATCGGTACGGGCATCGAGGTAGAGTTCGTAGATCCGACTGGGACGGGCGAATATCGGCTTGCTCGCAACGCCGATGAGAAGGACGCCTTGCGGATGGTCCCGGGCGCAGGCCTTACTACTCTCGAACAGCTGGGGCTGGTCGATCAGGACGAACGTACCTTAGGCTCTCGCCAGGGAGCGACCTATCGCCGCGAGCAAGATTCACCCTTTCGCCGTCTTGAGATCCTTGTCGGGTTACAGCGGCCTCCGGCGGTCAAGTTCAGCGATTTGCAGGGCATTGCCGGCGGTGACTCAGGCGTGCTCGATTCAAATCCGCTCAATTTTGACGTGCGGGTCGATTTCTTTCGTCAGTCTGACGATCGTGTGATAACGACGTTTACGGTTCAGACTAATAACAAGGATCTGCAGTTTCAACCTGTCGGCGGCCTCGAGCAAGCGACGATGAACATCTTCGGCAGGATAACTGCAGTTTCGGGCAAGCGGTCGGGAGTATTCGAAGACTCGGTATCGACTACAGCTACTACAGCAGAGCTTGCCGAGGCGCGTGACCGCAAATCGATCTATCAGAAGGCGATCGCGCTGACTCCGGGGACGTATAAGGTTGACGTTGTGGTCCGCGACGTCGGTACGGGCAACAAGGGCTTGAAGAATCTCGGCTTTGTTGTCCCAAGATATGACGACAAGAAGCTATCGACCTCGTCACTCGTGCTTGCGGCAAAACTGCGAACGACGACCGAACGCGACATCGGACAGCAATTCGTAATTGGTAATGCGAAGGTCGTCCCGAACCTGTCCGGCGTATTTCTACAAGGTCAGGAAGTTGGGGTCTATATGCAGGTCTATAATGCGGGCATCGACCAAACCACGCTCCGGCCGGCCGTAGATGTTGAATATATCCTCATAAGAGGTGGAAAAGAGGCTTTCCGGCAAACCGAGGACTGGTCGGGCCTGAGCGATTCTGGTCAGAGATTGACTCTCGCCCGCCTGCTGCCGACAACCGTGCTGCCAACCGGCGATTACGAGATCAAAGTGCTGGTAAAGGACCGCGTTGGGGGTCAGGTGATCGAAAACAAGGGCAAGTTTTCGGTAGTGCCTCAGTAGAAATGATAAGCGCGAAAAGTCTGAACTATCGGCGGCGTTTCCGGACGCCGCTTTTCATTTTAGCTTCTTGACCTCGATGATCGGTGAATTCTTACTTTCGCTGGTCGCGTACAAAGTAGTGCCGTCAACGTTGTAACAGATCGCTTCGCCCGCTTCTCTGCGGCCGAGATCGATCGGTTCGGGCGTGACCTTCCAGATCGTGTCGAATGAAGAGGACGGCGTTTCGAGCGTAAACTCGTATGCTTGTCGGTAGTCACAGATGACGACACGATTACCGTCGGGCGAAATGTCGCCGCCCGTCAGGAAGCCGTTAGGGATCGACGGGACGCTCAGCTCAGCAACGAATGCGGCCTTTTGGACCTCGCTCTCCGAGAATTCCGGCTTCAGCTTATAGACACCGGCGGGACCGCTCACGCGTTTTGTCACCACATAGATCTCACCGCTCCGAGGTTGTACCATCAAGGTCTCAGCATCCTGATCGAAATCGGGATAGACGAATCTAATAGTCTCGGTCCCGGTCGCGATGATGGCGGATCGCTTGGATAAACCCGGCGCCGCACGAGCCACTACGGGTTCGGGCAGCCGGTAAACGGCGTGTTCCGGACGGCGAATCTTATTGTCACCTATCTCGCCGATATAGAGCCAGCACCGGCCGCCGTTGTCTTTTGAGGCTGCGATATCTTCCCAGTCAATATTTCGGGCCCCGGCGACCCGCCACGTCCCGAACACATTGCCCTTAAGGTTAACGGCAAATACCAAGGCATCGTCCCCTGAATCATTATGTGTCCAAAGGACGTCGCTCTGACAGCGAGACGCCGCAATGCCGCTGCTCTCTGTTATGTCCGGCGACTTGATCGTTCCGATGACCGTTGGGGCACCATACCTTTGACTAGGCCGGTTTTTCCCCAATTCGGGTCCGAACGAGGTGCAGCCGGTCGGCATCATGACCGAACAAGTAGCGAAAATGACAAACAGGAGGATTTTAGTTATAGTCATTTTCGACACTGAATTCTCACTGAATTATAACGCAGCAGATCGCCGGTGAGGCCGAACCAGAAAGGGCAGCTTATCGTAGTATCTTTTTTTCGCAATGATCGTAGGGACCGAATGGCTTATTGAGGCAACCGGCTGTGACGCCGATCTATTGCGCGATGAGACTGTATTGCGACGGATCATGGAGCGCGTGATAGCTGAGCTTGGGCTTAGGTCTATCGGTTCTGTTTGGCACAAGTTCGATGGCCATGGCGGTGTCACAGGCCTTGTCGCCCTTACGGAATCTCATTTGGCGTGTCACACATATCCTGAACACCGAACGGCAACGTTCAACCTGTACTGCTGCCGTACGCGGCCAGAGTGGGATTGGCGGCAACATCTGGTGCAGGAACTTTCGGCCGCCGATGTATCGATAACCAGGATCGAGCGAGGCGGTTCGCAAGTTTTTCAACCTAAGCATGAAACTGCCGGAGGCCGGGGATGAGCATTCTCCAGGCAAATTGTCCGACGTGTGCCGCGCCGATCGAATTCAAGGCAGGTTCGACCATTGTCCTCGTCTGCCCTTATTGCCGGTCGGCCGTTGCGAGGACCGATCGCGGACTCGAAGACATCGGCAAGGTCGCCGAAATTGTCGATTCCGAATCGCCGCTGAAGGTCGGCCTCAAGGGCGAATACAAAGGAACAAGGTTTGAACTGACCGGCAGGGCGCAACTCAAGCATGAGCTGGGCGGCGTCTGGGACGAATGGTACGCGACATTCTCCAACGGCTGGGTCGGCTGGCTGGCCGAGGCACAAGGACGTTTCTACATGACGTTCTACCAGCCATTGCCTGACGAAGTGTCATTGCCTACATTTGCCGGCCTGCAGCTTGGCCAGACGGTTCCTGAAATACCAAACGTGACGCCGTTGATGGTGCAGGAAAAGGGGCGAGCGACGACGGCTGCTGCGGACGGTGAGATTCCCTACAAACTAACGCCGGGCGAACAATTCGAATACGCCGATCTTGCAGGCAAGAACAATGCATTTGCGACCATCGATTACAGCATGTCGCCCCCGTGGGTATTCGCCGGCGAGATGGTCACGCTCGATCAGATAGGGCTCGGCGATGCAAAGTCAGTAAAGCGAGAACCTAAACGAGTTTCGTCTGCGGGTATGGGCTGTCCAAACTGCGGCGGCCCACTCGAACTGATCGCACCGGACAAGGCGGAACGAGTAACGTGCCCAAACTGCAGTTCGCTGCTCGACGTCAATCAGGGCAATCTGACGTATCTGCACGCTCTCAACCCGCCGCCAAACGCGCCGGATTTCGTCGCGCCGATCGGAGCCGAAGGGACATTCCCCGGCGACGTGAAGTTCAAGATCATCGGAGCCGTGGTCCGCAGCGTGACGCTCGACGGCGTTCAGTATTTCTGGCACGAATACCTGCTCTACAACCCGATGATCGGCTTCCGGTGGC
>CAZMQR010000062.1:0-10530 GCA_964568325.1 uncultured Chloracidobacterium sp.
GGTTGTTTGGTGCTGTCTAAGCAATGCGCGAGGCGGCCGGTGCTCAAGCTCGCGGGTGTCTGGCTTGCCCTGACCGTAGCGGTGCAGGCTTTCTTTTATTTCGCATCGCCGATGCCGGCGACAGCCGATTATTTTACCGGCAACGCGGGCAATTCCGCCTTATCACGACAGCACAGGCTGCTCGTATGGAACATCGCGGGCGAGATGATCCGAATGCATCCGCTGACCGGCGTCGGCGCCGATAATTTTATCGCGTTCACGAATGTCGCACGCGCAAAACATGCGGCCCGGGCAACGGATGTCTCGGCACCAGAGATCGCCGAGGACGTTGTGCTCGAACGCGCGCACAACGAATATCTGCAAATTTTCGCCGAGCTGGGCATCGTCGGATTTGTTCTCTTCGCTGCCGCTTTCGGGGCCGTCAAGCTGAATGTTTTCAATGTTTTACGGCGGCGAGGACGGCTATCGCCGATGGTTTGGGCCGGTATCGGCGGCATGACGGCGTTTGGGTTGAGTTCGCTGGTCAGTTCCTTTTCGTTCAGGGCGATGCAGAATGGCGTGGCGTTCATGCTGGTATTTGGGTTTGTGCTTAGTCGGACGGCTCGTGGTGAACGCCCGTTATCCACCCGTCTTGTCGCGGTGGCGATCGCAGTGTGTGCGGTGCTCGGTATCGTCTTCTTCGGCTCGAAAGCCGTCGGCGAGTATCATGCCCTTCAGGTCGAGTCGGCCGACAGATCAGAGGCCGCTCAAGCTCATCTCGCGAGTGCTCTTCGCATTGACCCGGACAACCTCAACGCCCGCCATTCGCTCGCCAACGGCCTCGCGAAAGACGGCCAATACGAGCGGGCCGCTTCCGAGCTGAGAAACGCCATCGATCGCGGGCTCGGTGTGACATTAACGTACGCGCAGCTAGCGAAATTCCACCGTCAGTCGGGCGATGTCGCGCAGGCCGAGAAAACCTATGCCGAGGGCGTCGCCGTGTTCCCCGGCTCGGTCTATATGCGTGTCGAGTTTGCCGCGTTCCTCGAGTCCATCGGCCGCGGCAGCGACGCGGAGTACATGCTCGCCGTTGCGCGACGTATCGACGCAAAACAGGCCAACGGCTGGTATTCACTGATAAAAGACGGCAGCGTCGCGGCATTTCTGAAGGCGCAAAGCGATGCCGCGCTTGCCGCTCCGGCCGATCTAGTGCCGGGCAATGCGGTCAGGCAGTATCTCGACAGTATTCCCGTCCATTGAACAGCATAGCCACCGTAAGTGATAATATATTGCCGTGACGGCATTGCCCGCCGTACGGTTTTTTTGCCCAAGCATCCGTAATGAGTGCCGAATCGATCCGTTCCGGGTCGCCGATACCGACCATTGCACGCAACGCCTTTCGCGAGGCGGTGCGCGACCGCATTCTCTATAACCTGATACTGTTCGTGCTGATAATCACGGCGTGCGCGGTGTTTATCGGCGAATTGACAGTCGGGCAGGAAGCTCGTGTGATCGTCAATCTGGGGCTGAGCGCGATGCTCGTTTTCGGGACGTTCATCTCGATATTCGTCGGCGTCAGCCTGGTCTGGAAAGAGATCGAGAAACGCACCGTTTACTCGATATTCTCAAAGCCCGTCCGTCGTTCGCAGTTCATCGTGGGCAAATATATCGGCCTATGCCTGACGCTGCTCGTCAATGTCGCCGTGATGGGCGTCGGCGTGACGCTCGCGCTTGTGTATGTCGGCGGCGGGCCGCTCGTGTGGGCGATCTGGCCGGCGATACTGCTTATTTTTCTTGAACTTACGGTTATCACGGCGGTGGCGATACTGTTTTCGTCATTCTCGACGCCGGCGCTGTCGGCGCTGCTTACATTCGCGGTTTTCGTCATCGGGCACTTCAGCACCAGCCTGCGCGAACTCGCCCAATCGATGCCGTCACAGTTTGCCCGTTTGGTTTTCGACGGTGTCTACTACCTGCTGCCGAACTTTTCGCATTTCAGCTTTATCACCGAGACAGCGAATGGCATCAGCGCGCCGCCCGCCATGCTCGGGGCGTCGACAGCCTATGCGGTGGTGTGGGATGTGGTGCTGCTGGCGATCGCGGTGGTGATATTTAGCAAGCGGAATTTCAAATAATGAGAACCACACTGCTGCCCATTGTACTGATCATTGCAGGCCTCGGGGCGTCGGCAGGGCTGTCTAATTATGCCGAAAAGGTGCGGCCCGCTTTGCCCGACGACTACATCGACAGTGACCTGCAGGTGCAGGGAAAGAGACTCAAAGGGTTTGTGTTTGGGATGGATGGGCTGGTGGCGGATTGGTATTTTGTTCGGTCGCTGCAATATATCGGTTACAAGCTCGTCAAGAAGGAGGGCGAGATCAATCTGGACGACCTGCGTGATCTCAATCCGCGGCTCCTGTATCCGCTGCTAGACAGCGCGACTGACCTCGATCCGCATTACATGATCGCTTACTCGTACGGCGCCATTGTGCTGCCGGCGATCGACCCGGAAAAAGCGATAGCCATTGCAAAGAAAGGCATTGCAAACAACCCGACGCAATGGCGGCTCTACCAATACCTCGGCTATGTCTATTGGAGGCTCAAGCAGTATGACGCAGCGGCCGCAACATTCGAACAGGGGGCCAAGGTCGAAGGTGCTCCGCCATTCATGAAGTTGATGGCCGCAGCAATGCAAAACGCAGGCGGCAGCCGAGCGACGGCACGGACGATCTATACGCAAATGCTCGAGGGCTCAGACGATGATGCGGTCAGATCTACCGCAGAAAAGAACCTGCTCGAGCTTGACTCGCTCGATGAACGCGATGCGATCAATGCGGCATTGGCCGCGTTTCAACAACGTGCGGGCCGATGCGCACAGTCATTTGCAGAGATAGAACCGATCCTTATGGCGGTCGATCTGCCGGACGGCCGTGAATTCCGCGTTGACGCGCGCGGCCGCATCGTCGACCCGACCGACGCCCCATACCTGCTCGACCACGCGACGTGCAAGGTGAAGCTTGATGCGGAAAGGACAAGATTACCGATAAGATGAGGAATTTGACCACAGATACACACAGATCGACACGGATACGGAATTCGCAGGCCTTCCGTTAGTTTCTTATCTGTGTGTATCTGTGTTCATCTGTGGTTAACCTCTTGCTTTAAACATGGAATATGTAATTAAGATCGACAACCTGAGCAAGGATTACGAGACCGGTTTTTTTCGCAAGAGGAAGGTGCGAGCGTTGGACCGGTTGACGTTGAACGTGCGCGACGGGCAGATATTTGGTTTCCTCGGCGGCAACGGTGCGGGCAAGACGACGACCATCAAGCTGTTGATGGGGCTGATCTTCCCTACTGAGGGATCAGCGACGATACTTGGCCACGACATCTCGGATGTGCGGATGCACGCGCGGATCGGGTATTGTCCTGAAAATCCGTACTTTTATGATTACCTGACGGCGAACGAGCTGATGGACTATTTTGGGCGGCTGTTCGGGTATGATGCGACCACGCGCAAAGCAAAGACCGACGGGCTGCTGACGGCCGTCGGCCTTGCCGTAAAGGATCGAAAACGTCAGTTACGTAAGTATTCAAAAGGAATGCTCCAGCGCGTCGGCCTCGCTCAATCATTGATAAACGACCCCGAGATCGTCTTTTTGGACGAACCGATGTCGGGCCTCGATCCCGTCGGACGACGTGAGATCCGCGAGCTAATCGCAGGCCTCAGGGACAAAGGCACGACCGTATTTATGTCCACGCACATCCTCTCGGACATAGAGGCCCTGTGCGACGAGGTCGCGATCCTGCGCGGTGGCAGGCTCGCCGCAAGCGGCAATCTCGGCGAACTTCTTGAAAGCCACGAAGGGTCCCGCGTGCTTGAGATAAACCTCCAGGGCGTTGCTGCAGACGCCATTCGCGAACAGGTCGAATTTGTCGCCGGAGCGTCGATCACCGCCAAGCCCGGCGGAGCGACGGTGCAGATCCAGGACGAGTCCGACATCGACGCGATCCTAAAGATCACCCGCGAAGCCGGCGGCCATCTGATTTCGATCCACCCTGTGAAGCAATCGCTCGAGGAGTTATTTGCAAAAGAAACTTCTGCTACTGGGCCTTGATGGCCGTGACCTTCCAACGGATATTTGCGCGGTCGTCTTCTTTCTTAAAGCCGTCGAGCGTGAGCGTAACAGGGATGGTCTCGTCGGGGCCAAGTGTCGCTTTTTGGACGGGAATGACGAGCAGGCGGCGTTCCTTTAATACGTCGCCAAACTGTGTGACAACGGCAACGTTGATCTCAAGAGCGTTGATAGTGCGAGTTCCCTTGTTACGAACCTTGCCTTGGATATACATCGAGATGGTGCCGAGGCCCGTGGGCGATTGCACCGTGCGGTCGTCGGTCGAGAGGATGATGTCCTTGTTGAGGTCGGCATATTCGGGCGAACCTTCACGATGCGAACCAGCCAGGATCGCAGCCGTTTGGTCTTCGATCGACGGCGTCCGCATCAACAGCGCAATGGCGATGCCGACAGCAACAAGTCCGATGACGGCGCCGGCTACGAGGATCGGATTGATGCGTTTCTTCTCGGGCGCTGCGAACATCTCTTGCATGCGCGTTTATTCTAACGCAGACGCCTACGAAAGGAAATTTAGCCGCAGATAAACGCGGATAAAGCAGATAAGGACCAGATCGATCAGCCTTTTTTCATCAATGTTCTCATCCATTTCATCCGCGGTATCTGCAGCCAATAGTTCATGGGTTTTCAGGTGTCTATGTCTTTAGGTTAAAGTTACTCCTTGGTGCCGCCCAAGAAACAACCAAAATATGTCGAGGCCGCGTTGCCGGTGCCCTTGCGGCGGCATTTTACGTATCGCATCCCTGAGCATTTGAGCGGCTCGATCGTCGCCGGGGCTAGGTTGAAATTGCCGTTCGGTAAGCGAAACCTGACCGGTTACGCCGTCGCTCTGCACGATGAGGCCACGGCGGACTTTGATGAGGCAAAGCTCAAAGATATCCTGGAAGTCGTTGACACCGAACCACTTATCACGGCTGAAATACTAAGACTCACCAAATGGACGGCGGATTATTACGCGTCTTTTCCCGGAGAGATGCTCAAGGCTGCATTGCCCGCCGGGCTTCACGCCGAACGCGTCCGACCAAAGCGGCGAAAGGCGGTTCGGCTGCTCAGCGAGATTCCATTGGACAGCGATAGGCCGCTCACCGAGCAGCAGGAATTCATCCTCGAAATGCTCGCCTCCGGCGGCGGCACGATGCTTTGGGCCGAGGTGCTGGAGCAGGCCGATGTCGGTGCGTCGCCGCTGAATACCTTGGTCAAAAGTGGGTGTATCGAGGTGTATGTCGCGGACGTCCGCCGCGATCCGCTTGATCGGGCCGAGTTCCCCGCTGTCGAGAAGTTCGAATTGACGACGGATCAGCAGGCGGTTTTAGCGCCGATCGTCGAAGCTCTCGACAAAGGTGTATACCGAGCGTTCTTGCTGCACGGCGTCACGGGCAGCGGCAAGACGGAGGTTTACATTCGCGCGATGCGAGCGGCGTTGGACGAAGGGCTGTCCGCGTTGATGCTCGTGCCCGAGATCGCGTTGACGCCGATATTTTCAAGGCGGCTGAGGTCGGTGTTTGGCTCGCAGGTCGCGATCCTGCATTCCAACCTCGGTGCCGGTGAGCGTTATGACGAATGGCGGCGAATTCGATTGGGACAGGCACGTATCGCAATCGGCACCCGCTCTGCGGTGTTTGCACCGCTCGAGAATCTCGGTCTCGTGATCGTCGACGAAGAACACGATTCATCATACCGGCAGCATGAGTCGCCCTTCTATCACGCCCGCGATGTCGCCGTGATGCGTGCGCATTCCGCAAACGGCATCGTCGTTCTCGGCTCGGCTACGCCGGCGATGGAATCGTTTCATAACGCTAGAAGTGGCAAATACACATACTTACAGCTACCCGAGCGCATTGCCGGACGCTCGCTGGCAGACGCACGAATTGTCGATATGCGTGAGGTTTTCAAGCGGGCAGGCAGAGACGTTGCCATCTCCGCCGAGTTGCTCGATGCTATCGCCGCCACGCACGCGCGCGGCGAGCAATCCATCGTGCTGCTCAATCGGCGCGGCTTTTCGCAGTTCGTGCTGTGTCGCTCGTGCGGCGAGGCGATCAAATGTCGGAACTGCGACATCACGCTCACATTCCATCGTCGCGACGGCAAGCTGCTTTGTCATTACTGCAATTACAAGATCACCGCGCCGCGGATCTGCCCGAAGTGCGAGAGTGAGTACCTGTATTTCATCGGCGAGGGCACTGAGAATCTTGCGGATCAGTTGGTCAAGCGCTTCCCCGCGATGCGCATCGCCCGGGTTGACCGCGACACGATGACGCACAAGTGCGAACTCGATCAGGTCCTGCTTGATTTCGCCGCCGGCGGCCTCGACATGCTCGTCGGGACACAAATGATCGCCAAGGGCCACGATTTCCCCAATGTGACATTGGTTGGCGTCGTTGGCATCGATATCGGCCTCGGCATGCCTGACCTTCGATCTGCCGAGCGGACATTCCAATTGATAACCCAAGTCGCCGGCCGCTCAGGCCGCGGCGACAAGCCGGGCGCCGTCCTGATACAGACGTACTATCCGGACCACTACGCGCTGCGGCACGCGATGCGGCAGGATTACGAGGGATTCTATAACGAGGAAATTCGCTTTCGCGAGCGATTGGCCTATCCGCCGTTCGTCGTGCTCGCGTCGATGATGATCAAGCACCGCGACCATGCGTATGCGATGCGTCAGGCGAATCTTGTGCGGCAGGCGCTGGATTCGGCAAACGCCGCACGTCAGGTACGCATCCTCGGCCCCGCACCGGCGTCAATCGGCCGTCTGAAGAACGAGTACCGGATCCAGATCATCATAAAGGGGGCATCACGAAGGGCCCTGCGCGATACCCTCGACGCCGCCATCGCAAGGGCGGAAACCAGCGGATGTGATATGCGATGCATCTTTGTCGAGATCGATCCGGTCAACCTGATGTAGCCTGAGCGCAGAGCGCTCTCGACTGTTTAGGGTTAACCGATTTTGCGGGATTTCGGTAGAATTTCGAAAGATGAAGCTGTCCGAACTCGCTGCTGTCACAAATTCCACGATCGAATGCGGTTCGCCCGATATCGATATCTCCTCGGCGGCCGGGCTTGATATCGCCGTCCCGGGCGAGATTACATTCCTCGCAAATCCAAGATACACGCCGCAGGTTTCCACGACGAAGGCGTCGGCGATATTCCTTAGCGACGGTGTCGAGATCGAGCGGCAGGATATCGCGATCCTCCGAGCAAGGGATGCCTATGTCGCCTATACGCTTGCGCTTAGGGCATTTTTCCCGGAGCCTGCCGTGCTTGCGTTCCTGCATCCGACGGCCGTGATCGATCCCACAGCCGATGTTGCCGCTACGGTCGAGATCCACGCGAATGTGGTGGTCGGGGCCAATTGTACGATCGGCAATGGCGTGAGGATCATGCCAAATGCGACGATCTACGATGGAGTCAGCATTGGTGAGAACACGACCATTCACTCGGGCGTCTCTGTCCGCGAAAATTGCGAGATCGGCCGTAACTGCATTGTTCACAATAATTCCACGATCGGCTGCGATGGATTCGGCTATGCGAAGACCGAGGACCGGAGCTGGCTCAAGATCCCGCAAACCGGCCGCGTAGTACTCGAAGATGACGTGGAGATCGGTGCGAATACGGCGATCGACTGCGCCTCGGTCGGCGAGACGCGAATAAGACGGGGAACAAAGATCGACAATCTCGTTCAGATAGGCCATTCGTGCACAGTTGACGAAGATACGCTGATCTGTTCGCAAACCGGCCTTGCCGGGAGCTCGCACATCGGTAAGCGCGTCCTGTTGACGGGCCAAGTCGGCATCGCAGGCCATCTCAAGGTCGGCGACGATGTAATAATCACGGCGAAGTCTGCGACCTCTCATGATGTCGAACCGGGAAAAGTAATATCAGGTATTCCCGGATTCGACAATAAGGATTGGCTCCGCTCGACAGCGGCGTTCAGGAGGCTTGGTGAGTTTGCTGCTCGTCTTAGAAAACTTGAGAAGAAGGTCTTTGGCTCCGAACCGTCGGCATAGGGCCGTGGCAATCGCTTATGAAAACATCAGATTCCGGCTACGACATCACGCCGCTGTCGGCCGACACTATCGAGCGCCTCGCTCAGGACCTCAACGAAGAGGAATACCGAATCCTGCTCGACCACGGGACCGAGCCGGCATTTTGCGGGACTCTGCTCGACAACAAGATGGAGGGCGTTTACGCTTGCCGTCTCTGCGGCCTGCCGCTCTTCAGATCTGCCAATAAGTTCAATTCAGGCACCGGCTGGCCATCGTTCTACGCGCCGTTCGATATGGACCACCTCATCAACATCGAAGACAACAGTTACGGCATGCGCCGTGTCGAGATCCGCTGCGCCCGCTGCGGCGGCCATCAGGGCCACGTCTTCCCGGACGGCCCACAGCCCACAGGGCTGCGCTACTGCCTCAATTCGGCATCCCTCGAATTCTTCCCGGACGGCGAACCGATCGAGCAAAAAGCCTGATCCGCAAAACGCAAGGCGCCTATTTGCTTTGAGTTACCGCCCGCTCGCGTTCAAGGAGCTTCGCCTTTCGCTCGACGCCCCAGCGATAGCCGCTGAGTTTGCCGTCGCTTGCGACCACACGATGGCATGGAACGAGGACGGCGACTCGGTTCTTTGCGCATGCCTGAGCGACGGCGCGGACCTTCTTTCTGTCGCCCATAGCTTCTGCGACCTCGGCATACGAACGCGTCTCGCCATACGGTATCTTCCTCAAAAAATCCCAAACCTGCATCTGAAATGCCGTCGCCTGTATGTCGAGCGGCAAGACCAACCGCTTGCTTTTGCCCGCGAGATACTTGATCAGGGCTTCAACCACGTCTCTTAGATCCTCTGCGTCCTCTGCGATCTTTGCGTTGGGAAACTCCTTGGCCAGGTCGGCCCTCAGTCCATCGACAGCATCCCCGAACGTCACGCTGCACACTCCGCGTTTCGTCCTGGCCACCAAGAGCTTCCCGAGTTCACAATCGGCGATCATGTAATTGATCTTCATTCCCTGCCCGCCCTTTTTGTAAACAGCCGGCGTCATCCCTAGCCCTTCCGCCGCCTTTTCATACAGCCGGCTGCTCGACCCGAAACCCGCGTCATACATCGCCGTCACCACATCGCTGCCCGACCGCAATTTGTCTTTGAACCTTTCCATTCGTTTCGCCTCCGCGTATTTTTTTGGTGAAATGCCGATGATCTCCTTAAAACTTCGCTGCAAATGATAGCTGCTCAGGCCGACCGCCAACGCAAGGTCATCAAGCGTTAGAGAGTCGCCGTCGATCAGCTCGCACACACGCAGCACACGATCGATCTGCGGATCGACCGAGTTGACCTCATCGGGCCGACAACGCTTGCAGGCCCGGAAGCCATTTTTCCGTGCTGCATCGGCGGACGCGAAGAAATCAACATTCTCCCGCCTCGGCAAGCGAGCTCTGCACGACGGACGGCAATAAATGCCGGTTGTCCTGACGCCGAGCACAAACGCCCCGTCAAACCTAGCATCATTTGTCTGAACAGCTTGCCAGTACAGTTCGGTTTCCATGTTTGCGAGTCTATAACGCAGTCCAAACTAAAATCTATCCGATTCTTGCTCTATAATTTTTTTGATGGAAAGGATCGTTCTATTCGACGGCGTCTGCAATTTCTGCAATGGGGCGGTCAATTTTATTATCCGGAACGATCCCGACGGACGATTTAAGTTTGCGCCGCTGCAATCCGAGGTCGGACAGCGGCTGCGTGCGAAATTCGAGATCGGCGACGATGTCGATTCGATCATTTTGGTGGAGAACGAAGACGCATTCATGCACTCGTCCGCCGCCCTCCGCATCGCTCGCGGCCTCGGCGGCATCTGGTCGGTCGGTTACGTTTTTATTGTCGTTCCTCCGTTCATTCGCGACTGGTTTTATAAGCTTTTTGCCAAATATCGCTACAAGCTGTTCGGTAAAAAGGACGTTTGTATGATACCGACGCCCGACGTAAGAAGAAGATTCTTGTAACCACAGATGGACACAGATAATCAGGATTCCACTTGTCTATCTGTGTTTATCTATGGTTTCAATTCCTTGATGAGCTATTCGTTAGAAACATTAGAATTCGACCGCTTGCTTGACCTCGTCGCCCGCAACGCACAAACGCCAATGGGCCGCGAGAGAACAGTCTCGCTGCGACCACTGTCGAGCCGTATCGAACTCGAAAAGGCCCTCGCCGCCATCTCTGAAACCATTACCCTGGCCGACGAAAAACAAGTGTCGTGGTCATTCAGCGGCCTCGAAGACACGTCTGGGCCACTCGCGATCCTTCGCATAGAAAATGCGGCCCTTGAACCGAACGCCTTGATCGAGATCGCCCACGTCTGCACGCAGGCCTTATTTGCCCGTTCCGCTATACAACCCGAAAAGGACGACGCGCCGACCCTGTGGCAAA